>JALWJV010000129.1 GCA_026996955.1 Deltaproteobacteria bacterium | reverse complement strand
TGAAAAAGCCGTTTCCTGCTATGGCCAGGTCAGTGGATGAAGTGGTGCTTTCAAAGGAACCCTGGGTAAAAAGCGGTGCAACATCTGACATTGCAGAGCCACGGCCTACCTGAGACCCCCCCCTTGCCGTATTTATGGACTGTGCCATAATGTCCTGGAAGGTGGCCCTGGCTCCTTTGAAGCCGTTTGTATTTACGTTGGATATGTTGTCTCCAATGACCTGCATGGCATTTCCCATGTTTATGAGGCCACTGACACCTGAATATAAGGAACTGGTAAGAGCCATCTTTTCCTCCTTGTTGGCTGAAACGTCTTATTTTTACGTTAATTTTTTATGTCTTACGAATTTACCTTCAGAATTTCATCCATCCCAAATTCTTCACCGTCTTCTGCCTGCAGCAGGGGAAGACCTGAATCTTCGTAAGAGACACCTGTCACAGTGCCTGTGGTCCACTTGGTTACCTGGATGTCATCACCCTGGTCATCAACTGCCTGAATGTCGATTCTGTATCTGCCCTGGGCTACCTCATCACCGTTCATGTCTGTGCCGTCCCACACAAGGGGTTGACGATCCCCTGGAATTGCGCCCATGTCCCATGAATTTACAACCTGTCCCTCAGCATCATAGACCACCACAACTGCAGAAGATGCGGGAGACTCAAGTTCGAACTCAAAGGGTGCAGGACCATCCTCTGAAACATCAAGATATGAGCCCTGGTACATGACCTGGTGGCCAATCATTGAAACCGCAGACATGCCGGTTCGATGTGCGTCCGATTCAACTAGTTTTTCCATTGCCTCATTGTTTTTGTACATGAGGTCAACCATGTTAAACTGAGCCATCTGAGATGCCATTGCCTCACTATCCATTGGGTTCATTGGGTCCTGATACTGAAGCTGCATCACAAAGAGGTTCATGAAATCCTCCTTGCTGAGGGATGCGTGATCTTCGGCGGTTTTGTATTCTATCTGGTTGTCATCCTGTATTCCGGTAAAAACCGGGCTGTTCAGTACTCCTGCCTGCATGATGAAACTCCTGTTGAAAAATTTTTTACAAAATTACGTCAATCCTGCCGCCGTAACCGGGAATAGTGTGCCTTGCTGTCTTGATCTCAGTTACTGATTCAATGTCTTTTTCAGTGTCCTGGCGAGAGAAACCCTCTCTGCTGTCATTTGACTGCTGTCTGTGGAATGTATTTGCATCATTCATGCCACTTCCGCTGAGGTTGACATTGACCTGTCCCAGTTCAAAGCCGTTCTGGGCAAGCTGCATTCTGAGAGATTCCATCCCGGACTGTAAAAGCTGGTTGGTATGGGCATGCTCTGCAACAAATGAGGCATGTATCTGATTGTTATGGTTCACACTTAACCTGACCGTTACTGAGCCAAGCTCAGGTGGATTAAGGTGAATTACCGCCCTGTTTCTGTTAAGTGATATGGTGCGGGTGATGCCGGAATTGAGCTGTTCCAGCATGCTGGAGCGAAGGCTTGCATCCGGCTCAGAAACTGAATTTGCTGATGCGGTATGCAGTGAGCTTGTACCGGAAATGTTGGCATGGTTAATTGAAACATTTCCTGATGTGCTGTTTCCTGTGCTGTTCACAGTAAATTTGTTCTCCGGCGCATCATCATTGATGTCTGTCCGGAAATCAAAGACAAGATGATTTTTCTGGTCATTTCCTGCCTGACCATTTGTTTCATCCCTGGAAGAATCTGCCTGGGCAGTAACAAGTGGCTCAGTCCTGCCTGAGACCTTTATGTCATGGTTGTGTGTGGATTTGCCATTTTCAGCATGTTTTTCCTGGTTGGAATCCACAGGTTTTATAATAGTCTTGATGCTGGAAGAGTCTTCCTGATCCTCTACAGAGGCAGCCATATCTTCTGCCTTTGATATAGCTTCACTGATTACATCAGCAAGGTTTTTTTTGCCATGGTCCTTTACCGCCTGCATTAAATTTTTATCAGATTCAGGCTTAATGGCTGCTCTTGGCATCTGCTGCACAGGTTTTTCCTGCGGAATGCCCGTTGTTTTAGAGTCAGTTAGCTCTGAAGTAATACCCTTTGTCTCGGTATCAGAATCAGTGGCCAGTGTTTTTAATGTTGCCCATTTTCCTTTCTCATCTTTAATGGCTCGGTCCCTGCCGGCCGTCTGCTCCTGTGCTTTTTCCCTGGCATTTAATGCACTGGCAGCCTGCTCTGTCCGGGAGATAAGAGTGTTTTGCTGAACTTCCTTGTCAGCGGCTGCTGCAGTCAGGCTGGAGACATCCTCAACCTGCTGATTCCGGGCTGTTTCTGCTGATGAGAGGAGTGAGGCAAAGATGGAATCAAGCTCTTTCTGGATGTTTGCGCCTGTCTCACCATTTTCAATCATGCCCAGAAGTTTATTAAGCTTCTCTGTCAGATCAGAGATGCCTGGCCTGTAATTTTCCGACGATTTATCAAAAACACCGGAAAGTATGAGATCAGCAGCCTTGCCGGCATCCTGTTCTGTCTGATTCATATTGCTGGATAACAGCCCCATTAGCATCATCAGGGCTGTCAGCTTTGAGTCCTCAGTATCAGTGCCGGATTTTTCAGCAGGTTTTTGGGAAGTATGCGTCTCATGCCCTATATGCCCGGAGGGACGTGCAGACGCTGTTTCCCTGTCTTCAAGATGTTTTCTCTTGGCTGCCTGGTGCTGCTCCGGTCGATGCTCCTTCCTGGCAGAAATTTTTTCTGCATGGGCATGTTCTGGCTCTCTCTTTGAAACATTTGCCCTTTCCTGATGTCCTGGCCTTTCCGACGCGGACTGTCTTGAGAGAACCGATTCAAACTCCTGGCTGCCGTTTCCTGAAGCTTGTGAGATGCCTGAGATAGTTCCGGGATTCGGCATATCCTGTGAAATGTCCATTATTGGCATTAACTGCATGGTCTGTTCCTGTAATGTTTGCCTGCGGTTTTATAGTGCAGGCTTCAAAGGTTTTTCCCAAAAGAAAAAATCCAGCTCTTTTGACCACAGGAATAACGCAAGATATATGCCTTGGAGTAAGCCCGGCTTCTTTGGCGGATTTTTGGGGTGGTGTTTACAGCGGTTTTGTGTCTAATAGACTGTTTTTTTAATGAAAAATGATGTGGGCGGGATGGGGTTGCACATTTTTCCTGCAAAGGAGAAGTGCATAATTTGCCTGGTCAGGTAGGCATGTGCTTCCTGTTGATGGTAGTTGTCAATGGAATACAGATTTGAAAGGAATATAATCGGGTGTCTGTCCGGGATGGCTCAAGGTAGCCGGATATGGAAAGAATAAAAAGTCCCTTAACTGGGGCTGCGTACTGTTGGGGCGGGATCAGTTTGCCAGCCTCCTGGAGGTGACGCGCATTGAGCATGCTCCAAGGAGACCGGCAAAGGCAGTAGATACTGGTGGGAAAGTGCGCTGGTCTTTATATGCTGTCTGATGAGAGCCATTTCCTGATAAAAAACAGTATGGCCAGACCAGGCACTAATAGAAATACTGTTCCCGGAATGGGAACCGGCATTCCTGGCTGGTTGATTTGTACACTGTGCAGAAGCCCATCAAATGGATCCTCCTCACCGCCGTACAGAGATTCAGCCATGAGTATTCCTTCCAGCACCCCGCTGTAAAAAG
Organism: Deltaproteobacteria bacterium; assembly: GCA_026996955.1. GTDB lineage: Bacteria > Desulfobacterota > Dissulfuribacteria > Dissulfuribacterales > QOAL01 > S144-17. The sequence continues at coordinate 16,847 of JALWJV010000129.1, read as the reverse complement.
AGACATGGGCATCAGGCGCCAGTAGCGAACCCAACAGGGTAAGGTTGTAAAGCTCAATGTCTTCGGCATCACGGAGGTTATAAATTACGTTTCCGCTTCTGATCCCACCGGACAGGCTGAAAGCCATATCGTGCATCTCCATCTCCGGGCTGCCATAAACATTTATAACCACCACTGCGTCTGCAGGGGCATTTATAAAAATGCCGCTTGCAGCCATCATGTCGTCAGCAAGTACCTTGAAGTAGTTAAAACCGCTTCCGGCATTTAATTCCAGCACATCACCGCTGTCCGCGTTGAGGTTTACAATGGAGCTGCTTTCCTGCCACAGTGCACTGGAAAGGGAGCCAAGACTGATTGAGGAAAAATCAAAAAGCTGAACATCCTGATGATTTAAAACCGTATCACTTACAGCTGTATGGTCATGCACCCCACCTTCAACGCCAGATGACTTGAGTTTAATCCTGCCGCCGGCATTTATGTCTCCAAGCACGCTGGATTCAACCAGCTTGACCCTGCCGCCTGCATTCACATCGCCAAGCACTGCAGATCGTTTGAGTCGCACATTATTTGATGCAGTAATACTTCCTACTGTGGCATCCTTAACCTTGACATTTCCTCCTGAAGTGACTCCCCGGGAGACAAACGCTTCTTTAATGCGCACATTTCCATTTGCCTCCACAGCCCCGTTTTCAACTGTCAGGCTCTCAAGCTTCAGTTTGCCACCTGATCTTACATCTCCCTGCGGGATTCCGACCCGTGTAAGTTTTGCATTACCGCCGGCAAGGATACCTCCGTTATTGACCTGGCCGCCATCAGCATCACCCCTGCCTCCGGCTGAGAGCCTGCCTCCCACAACAAGGGAGTAGTCTGATTTGTCAGCTTTTTCACCAATGCTGAAGCTGGTCAGCCGCGCATCACCGCCTATGGCAGCCCTGCCCTGAATATCAGAATTTTGATATCTCAGGTCCCCGGAAAGAAAGAGATTATAGTCTGTAACGTAACCAAAATTTGCAAGCCCTGCCCAGCCGTAGGTAGCGCTTAATGCTCCAGGGACAGACAGACAACAGGTAAACAGGAAGATTGAAAGAGAAATAATAAATGTCCTGGTCAGGCTTTTAAGCATATTTTCTGCTCCGTATGAGACGAGTTTTGGTATAGAATATTTGGGATTAATGATTTTATGGTCGATAAAAAAGAAAAAAGTTTCTGGGTTGGCAGTTCTTATTTTTGAAAGGCGACTATTTTAACACTGAATGCAGAGATATCAACAAAAAATGTATCCCTTCATCGTGGTAAATGGTCTTGTTTTGGAGTGACTTTGAACAATTTCGTAGTTTTTCTTGGCGAAGCGCAGCCATAAAATCGCCTCTCGCTGAGCGAGGCACCAGCGAGTTTCGCGATTTTGGCGTAGCAGCCTTAGAAAAACAAGAAATTGTTCTCCGGAACGGAAAAACAAGACCATTTACCAACCTCATTCAATAAATGCGCTGAACAGTTACCAAAAATGAGAGTTTTAGATTGAGACTGTTCCTTAAATGTTGCGGTGACAGCCTTTTTAAAAATTTTAACTTGGATTCCCATAATCCGGTTTCGCACTTCTGATACAAGGAGCAAGTGCTGATGTTTGTCAGATTTTTTCTCACTGCCTTATTGGCAGCTCTGTTTATCATCCTCCCTGTTTCTCATGCATATTCCCTTCCCAAGATACCCGCATCCCTGGAGCAGTGGAGCGGGTGGGTACTTGACGGTTATGAAAAAGAGCTCTGCACAAGGGCGGTAAACAGCAAGATGAACATCTGTCAGTGGTCAGGTCCCCTTGATCTTGAGCTAGACTCAACCGGCGGCACATTCTCGCAGGTCTGGACCCTGGAAAGCCAAGGCTGGCTCGCGCTTCCAGGCTCTGATAAGCACTGGCCTCTTGATGTGAGCATAGATGGTGTGCCTGCTGTTGTTGTGGAACACGAGAGTAATCCTTCAATCCGGGTGGAGAAGCCTGGCAGGTTTACCGTACAGGGAAGATTTTCATGGAATGCGCTCCCGGATTTTCTGACTCTTCCTGCAAACTCAGCCATCACCAGCAGGGTGGTTATAAACGGAAGGAAGGTGGAGCTTCCTGAAATAGAAAAAGGCAGGCTGTGGATAAGAAACAGGCAGCACAGGATTACCGGTATGGTCAACCGTATGGATATAAATGTGTCACGCCTGGTTGATGATTCGGTTCCCCTGCTGCTTGAGACCAGAATTGCACTTCAAGTCTCCGGCATCCCCAGAGAGGTAACACTTGGCTGGAAAACGCCTGCAAACATGATTCCCTTCAGACTGGAGTCACCCCTTCCTGCCAGGCTGGAGAAAGATGGAAGGCTAAGACTCAAGGTGCGTCCGGGCAACTGGACCATTACCTATGTCACACGGAGCAAGGGGCCTGTTTCAGAACTGGTGCTTGAGCCCTCGGATGATGCCGGTCCCTGGCCTGATTTTGAATACTGGGTATTCAAGGCAAGGCCGGAACTCAGGGTGGTTGCAGTTTCTGGATTAAAGACAGTGGACCCGTCAATCACAACACTTCCTGCCAAATGGCGAAACTTGCCTGCATATCTCATCCGTCCCGGACAGAAGATGGTGCTTGAAGAAAAACGCAGGGGAGACAGTGATCCAGCACCTGATGAGCTATCACTTGAGCGCACGTTCTGGCTTGATCAGGATGGAAACGGGCTCACCGTTCTTGATAAACTCACCGGCACCATCTCAAGGAGCTGGCGGCTTGATGCAGGGCCAGGCATGAAGCCTGGCAGGATAACCATAGATGGCAGGGACCAGTTGATTACAAGGCTTTCGCCTGAAGATGCACCGGGAGTTGAGGTTAGGAGGGGCACAATTTCACTTGCTGCCGTAAGCCGCATTAAAACAGGAGAGCCCCTGTATGCCACAGGATGGAGGCATGACATGCAGCATCTTTCAGCCCGCCTGAACCTTCCACCCGGCTGGCGGCTTCTTCATGTGACAGGCGTTGACAGGGCATCCACATGGGTGAGCAGGTGGACTCTTTTTGATATATTTATTGTCCTTATTACCGTGCTTTCTGCCGGACGCCTCTATTCATGGCCTGCTGCCGCAGCTTCAGCCGTGGCAATGGTGCTTGCATTTCACGAACCTGACGCCCCGGTGATGATATGGCTGCTGCTTATGGGAACCGCTGCCCTGATGCGTGTGGGAAAGGGGCACAGGTTTTACGGCACTGTATCAGCCTTATGGTACATCACAGCGGTCCTTGCAGTTATCTCCATAATTCCATTTTCAATAACACAGGTTAGAACTGGTATCTATCCCCAGCTTGAACGGGCTGGCCAGATACAGCTACGGGATACCAGGCACGATTACGCCGAAACGGAATCGTTAAGAAGAAAGTCAATGCCTTTAACCAGTCTGGCAGGAAAGGCAAGGATGGTGAAGGATTTGGAAAAGATGGGTATGTCTGCGGTACCTGCTCCTGCCTCCATTTACAGTAACAGGATCTATCAGCCTGATATCCTTGCCAAGATTCAGACAGGTCCCGGCCTTCCGGCCTGGCGATGGAAACATGCAGAGCTTTCATGGAACGGACCTGTTGAAAGCGTACAGAAGATAAAACTTTATCTTGCCTCGCCTGCCATGAACCTGACTGTGGCCCTGCTGCGGGTTATCTTTCTGTTTCTCATGGCATACTTCATCATATTCAAAGAGACTCTGCCCGCCATAAGGCTCAAGGCAGTAAATACCACCTCTGTGCTATCGATTTTTATTGTCCTTTGTGCGGTATCATCACTCTTTTCACCTGCCCCTGCTGCTTCCGAGGAATTCCCGCCTCAGGCAATGCTTGATGAGCTTCGCCAGAAGTTGCTTGAGCCTCCTGAGTGTTATCCCGGCTGCGCCTCCATTGAAACCATGACTGCCACCCTGGACCAGGACGGTAAAATGGAGCTTGTCCTTGATACAGGCGCTGCTGTGACCACGGCAATACCGCTTCCAAGGGGTAAGTCATGGCATCCTGTGTCAATTTTGATTGATGGTCATGCGCCCCTGCTCTTTGCCCACAAGGGAGAAACGTGGATAAAGATTCCCATTGGGCTACATCAGGTAAAAATCTCTGGAAAACTTCAAAATGCCCAGCCAAGCCTGTTTCTTCCCCTTAAGCCGCACCGGGCAGTGATTCATGCAGCAGGATGGGATGTGGAAGGCGTAAACCCTGACGGCGTACCTGAAAAACAGATTCAGTTCAGCATAACTGCCAAAAAGGACAGTAATGAAAAAGCATTTGCCCCTGAAACCCTGCCTCCTTTTGTGAAGGTAAGGCGCGTTATTCATCTTGGCATTGAATGGCATGTGACCACTATAGTTACAAGGCTTTCACCAAAGGGCAGCCCCATCATACTAAATATAACGCTGCTTCCTGGAGAATCTGTTATCACAGACGGAATGCGGGTGCGTAACGGCATGGTTGCATGCAGCATGGAACCTTACGTTGACAGCATAACCTGGCGCTCGGTTCTTGAGAAAAACAGCTCCATTGTCCTCATAGCGCCGGATACCACAGAATGGATTGAGGAATGGATACTTGAAGCCGACCAGCTATGGCACATCGAGATGAAAGGTATCCCTGTTATCTTTCACAAGTCACAGGCAGGACCCTGGCATCCCCAGTGGCACCCGTGGCCTGGAGAAAAGGTTGAAATAGCTGTAACACGCCCTGAGGCGGTAACAGGCCCCACCAAAACCATTGACAGCACCAGACTTGTGATAAAGCCTGGCCTCAGGATGACCAAAGCATCACTTGATATAACAGCCCGCTCCTCCAGGGGTGACAGCATAAACCTTGTGCTTCCTGACGGCTCCTCACTTGAAGCGGTAAAGATTAATGGTGAGACACGCACCGTAAGGCAGCGGGACAGGGAGGTTGTGCTGCCTCTTGACCCTGGCAGTCAGAAAATAAACGTAACCTGGCATTCTTCAGAGGGAATAACCCGGTGGTTCAGGATTCCTGAAATCAGCCTCGGCATGCCCACAGTAAACAGCACCATTGAACTTGCACCTGGAAACAGGTGGATATGGTATCTGCGGGGACCTGTTACAGGCCCTGCCATATTGTTTTACAGCGAAATTGCCGTGCTGCTGCTTGTCTCTGTCATACTGGGAATGTCAGGGCTAACACCGCTTAAAACATGGCAGTGGATGCTGCTTGCCTTTGGCCTCAGCCAGAGCGGGCTTGTGGCAGAGGGCCTTGTTGCAGCATGGCTCCTTGTCCTGGGGCTGCGGCAGAGATTTGGCAATAACCTTAAAGGCTTCCGGTTTAACGCGGTGCAGGCAGCGCTCTTCTGCCTGACTCTTGCGGCCATGGGAGGGCTGGTATTTGCCGTTCATAACGGCCTTTTAGGTCAGCCTGATATGCGAATAGCAGGAAACGGCTCAAGCTCACACCTGCTTCGCTGGTACAGTGACCGCACCGGCTCCATACTTCCAACGCCGGGCGTCTTTTCTTTCTCCATTCTGGCATACCGGCTGGTGATGCTTGCCTGGGCACTGTGGCTTGCCGCCTCCCTCCTTGGCTGGATAAAGTGGGGATGGCAGGCATACAGCAGCGGCAAGTTGTGGGACAGTGTGGATATTCGGTTAAGGCGTAGAAATAATAAAGAAAAATTGGATAAGCTAAATTAAGCGATGGTCAGATTTGCTGCATATCTCTGCTAAAAAGGGCTTTTAAGATGTCAACGTCCTTATATGGAGTGACCACTGTCTGCATCAGTAGTGATAGCGACACTGCACAAAATCTATTCTGTCGTGGCTTACCACATAAACCAGTCTGTGTTCCTGCGTGATTCGGCGTGACCAAACGCCAGCGCCTAAAATTTTTAACGGTTCCGGTTTGCCAATTCCCTTAAACGGGTCTCGCATTACTGCCTCGATAAGTTTGAAGATTCGTATTGCGGTTCTGCGATCACTTTCAACCCAGTATCTCAGATCCTGCCTGAACTCAGGCTGAAATACGGCTTCTCTTTTTTTCTTTGATCTGGAGTTGCTATGCAAGACCGACCTCTTTGCGAAGTTCGTCGATGGTCTGAGGCGTTCCTGCCTGTTTTCTTACCCTTTCAAGTGCGGTGTTGATACGTTGTGCATTGGCAGGGGAGCGAAGAAGGTGTGCGGTCTCAAGAATGCCGGCCAATTCGTCTGCTGCTATCATGGCAACATCCTCTCTGCCACGGCGACTGATGAAAACAACCTCCCGGTTTTTTACCACTTCGTCAATCAATGATGCAAAATTAGCCCGCGCATTTGTGTATGTTGTTTGTATCGCCATATTTGCCTCCTGTGTCAAAACATGTACATTTTAGCTGTACATATTCAGGCCTGATATGTCAAGAGGCAGATGTATTATTCAACAGTCAATGGCTATGTTTACCACAGCGAATGTTCCGTCTGTCCCAAATTCCTGCGGGTATTGAAAAAGCCGTCCCCAAATAATAGACCGGTCAGTGCTAATCCCAGGCTTGTCCGACAGCAGTGAAACGGCCTAAGGGTTCAAATGATCTTCCGGTGGGTATGATATGCCTAGATTGAGCGATTGTCGGATTTGCTGCATATCCGCGAAAGAGGAATTCCCATAATAGTTGGCTATATGGGGATTCCTCTGACAAATGAGATGCAGTAAAGACGGCAATCCCAAAGGGTTTCAAAGCTGGAAAGCTATAATCGACATAACTCCTTTTAATTTCATTGAAAAAACAATTTTCCAGATTTTGAAACGCTCAATCTAGGATATAGTAAAATGGGACAATATTTGGAAAGGCAGTTCCTAATTAAATGGAATTGGACAATTTTGCTCCTATATAAAAGAAATTCGGCATGCCTTCAGCAGGTAAGATGAGCTGCAAATGCCACCTGGTCACTTCCAACCATGTTGCAAAGCTCATTATATCTCATTGCGGCAAGTTCAGTAGGGATGCTCTCAAGACGTATTCCATACTCCCCCAATTTTTCAGATAGACCTGGTGCAGGTTTCATAAGGCCGGAGGCGCCAGTGCCCAAAATAAGCGTGTGGGGTGAGGCATCGATGATGTCGCTTATGTCATCAAGCGTGCAGACATGACCGTCCTTGCGCCACCAGTTTTCTATTATCCGGTCTTTTATAATTTTGAGGTCTTTTGTGTAGGTTTTGCCGTCAATGACAATACTGCCGAAGCGGTAGGATGAAATTTCCATTGTTAAAGCCTCTGTTGATATCAGTTGGTTTTTCGCATCTCTTTTCTGTTTCTGTTCCAGGCTTCAAGCACTTTTCTCACATACCGGACTGTCTCAAGGTACGGGGGAATGCCGTCATACTTTTCAACAGTATCAGGGCCGGCATTGTATGCAGCCAGGGCAAGAACAATGTCACCATTAAATTTTTCAAGCAGAGTTTTGAAGTAGCCTGTTCCGCCCCGGATATTTTCAATGCTGTCTGTGCGGTCCCTGACCCCCATTTTTGCAGCAGTTCCCGGCATCAGCTGCATGAGGCCAACAGCGCCCTTGGGGGAGCGGGCATGAGGCCTTCCTCCTGATTCTACCTCGATAATGGCCTTGATAAGTTCAGGGTCAATGCCATGATTGTGGGCTGTATGTGTAATAATCTCTGCCAGGTCAGGAGATGAAAGGGCAGATGGCCTTTTACTTTCATACCGCGCTTTATTGGTTTTATGCCGCTTTACCGCCTGTACCAGGCTTGCCTGGTTCCGGGAATCAAGTGACAGTGCGGCAAAACGGCTGTCAGCCGGCACGTTGGTAAAGTGCATTATCCCATTCTGGTCTGTGTAGGAGTAAATCTCACCTGCACTGACATTGCAGCATAGCATGCACAGCAGAAGGGCTGCGAATATGTGGATTTTATATAATGTGGCGTGCTGATTATTTCTGTCCATCAATCAGCTTTTCGGCACATTCCCCCATGCTGATAAAAATTTCTCAAGCCCTATGTCGGTCATTGGGTGATGTGCTAGCTGGGAGATAACCTTGAACGGAATTGTGGCAATATCTGCTCCCATCTTGGCACTCATGAGCACGTGAACCGGATGTCTTATGCTGGCAACTATAATCTCGGTGTCATAACCGTAGTTTTCATATATCTGGACAATATCCGCAATGAGCTCCATACCGTCCTGGGACAGGTCATCCAGGCGGCAAACAAACGGGCTGACATAGGTTGCTCCTGCCTTGGCTGCAAGCAGTGCCTGAAGAGCTGAGAAAACAAGGGTTACATTGGTCTTGATGCCCTTGTTGGCAAGTGTCCTGGTCGCCTTTAGCCCCTCGGTAATCATGGGAATCTTGATTACCACGTTATCAGCTATTGCAGCCAGCTTTTCCGCCTCGGCCACCATACCATCGGCATCGGTGCTTACGACCTCAGCGCTTACTGGTCCTGGAATAAGGTCGCAGATTTCCTTTATCCGTTCTTCAAACTTGCAGTTTTCCTTTGCGATAAGTGAAGGGTTGGTGGTAACACCGTCAACAAGTCCGTATTCCGCAGCCTTTGATATTTCCTCAAGATTTGCAGTGTCAATAAAAAATTTCATGTTAATACCTCTTTAATCTATGTTGAATGGATACTTTTTTAATAAAAAAGCCCTGTTGTGCCGAACAAAATAGTAGAAAGCTCCCGAATTTCGGGAACGGGGTCAAAAACTGTATAATATGGCATTAAATGCCATGCAAGTTTCATCATGTCTTTCGGGACACGACAACATCTGCTCACTTTTTTGATTTAACTGAAAAAATAATTTTTCACTTTTGAGACGCTCAACGCAGAGTCAGGGAATGCTGTTCATTTGGAAAGGGATAAATTGTAGAAAATGGATACCGCACAACTGGTAGAGGGAATCGAAATATGTGAAGGCAAGGCCAGGTTTGAAATGGCTGAGGACTTTATGAGTGCTCGGGTTATTCCCTTGACCGAGGATTTCAGGTTCCCATCAGTGAGTGAGCTTTCTGCCATATTGGAGACACAGGGTATCCATCTGAAACTCCTTTCAGTGCCTGAGAAGGCCGATAAGGGCTGGATTGTGGCCAAAGGCATAGCTCCTGTTCAGGGTGAGGACGGCAGGATAGAGATTATTGCCAGAGGGACTGGTAAACGCGACTTGTCCTCTGCTGGCCTGGAAGATGATAATAAGGTCCTGGTTGATCCCAAGCAGAGAAATCTGATTATAAATGTGAGAAGGGGAGAAAAGATCGCTCGGCGGATTCCACCAGGGAAGGGGCAAACAGGACGTGACCTGTTGGGGCGCGAAATTCCTGCACTACCCGGCAAATGGGTATCATTTCGGCCCGGAACTGGCGTGGAGATAATAGGTGACGGGCGGTACCTTATTGCCACGGTTAATGGTAGGCTTAGCCAGAATGACGAGGTAATTTCCGTCCTTGAAGAGTGGGAGCTTGACGGTCCTGTGGACATGTCAACAGGCCATGTAAATTTTTGCGGGAAGCTGCTTAAAGTGAAGGGCTCTGTCAATACGGGATTCCGAGTCATCGTGAAGGGTGATCTTGTAGTCGAAGGTAATATAGAGGATGAGACTTTAATAGATGTAGGAGGCAATCTGACAGTCAATGGCTTGATAAGATCAAAAAAGACCGTTGTCAGGGCGGGTGCCAACATTCAATGTGGGGCTATAGAGTATGCTGAAATAAGCGCGGGCAGGAATCTATTTGTGGATGATTATGTGCTTGATGCCACTATTAAGGCAGGAGGGGATGTGGAAGTTACTGAAGGAAAGGGTTTGGTGGCTGGTGGCAGGATACTTATCGGGGGGTCCTTTGTGGGCAAGGTGGTGGGGACACCGGCCTATGTCCCTATCATGATCCATGCAGGTTTTAATCCTCACATAAAGGACACACATGACAATCTTATAGCAGATCTAGAAGACTACGCGCGTAAACGGAATGAGCTTGCAAAGGCATTAAAAAAAATCGAAATACTTGCTGAAAAACGCGGGGGGCTTTCGGAAAAACTCGTAAAATTAAAGGGTGAAATAGAGGAGGGGATCACCAAGATAGACAACGCCACTGTAGAACGCAAGCAGGAAATAGAGGCACTTGAAGCCCAGATTGGCATGCAGCTTTCATCCACTGTTACAGTGTTACAGGTAGCCTACCCCAGTGCCACAATCAGAATTGCGAATGCTGCGCTAACCCTGAAAAAAATGGTGGAGACTGTTAAGTTCCGCTTCCGTAAAGGCCAGATTGTTCTAACCACGCTTTGAATCCTCCTTTTTCCTCTCAACTTTACAACTGAATTTTCATTCATAAAATTTTGGAGTTTATTGTCCGGTCCCGTGGACAGAATAAAATTTTATTGTCTTATCTCCATAACAGTGCCATTGGTATGTGGATATGCATCTCTGCCAATAGGGGGCCGACTTCTGTCTTGAAAATGTAAGAATATGGGTAAATACTCAACTAAAAGGGTTGGCAAGAGGCGGTTGTTGTGATAGTACATTGTGCGGAAAGTGTAAGGTGTGCCCGTTTTGGAAACACCCGTTTTTGATTTTTCATGCACATTAATAACTGAATCTCCCCTCATGCGTCTATTGGCCTTGTGCATCTCAGGCATGATGCGCTGTTACGGAACCGGGGAGTTCAAGCGTCAATTTTTAACCAAGAAGGAGGATTTATTAAATGGCTGTTTACGTACTTGGACACAAAAGCCCTGATACAGATTCTGTTACTGCCGCAATTGCCTTTGCTGAGCTTCAGAAGATGCTTGGTGTAGATGCAGTTCCCTGCATGCAGGGTGAGCTTAATCCTGAAACTGAGGTTGTTCTCAAGAAGTTCGGTTTTGATGCCCCTGAGATCCGCACAGATGTAACTGATCAGCAGTACATGCTGGTTGACCACAGCGACATCAAGCAGGCCCCTGATAACTGGGACAAGGGTGAGCTTCTTGCAGTTGTTGACCACCACAAGATCGGTGATATCACCACTCCCAATCCTATTTTCTTCTGCACCATGCCCGTTGGCTGCACAGGTACTGTTCTCTACACCCTGTACAAGGATGTTTACAAAAAGGACATCCCCGCAAATGTTGCAGGCCTCATGATGTCAGCTATCCTCAGCGACACTGTTCTCTTCAAGTCAGCTACCTGCACAGATGCAGACAAGGAAGCTGCTGAAGCGCTTGCAAAGATTGCCGGCATTGACAACATGATGGACTGGGGTATGGAAATGGCCAAGGCCAAGAGCGCAGTTGAAGGCGTTCCTGTCCGCGACCTGGTATTCCGTGACTACAAAGATTTCGACATGAGCGGCAAGGCAATCGGCATTGGCCAGCTTGAGCTTGTTTCCCTTGATCTCATTGATGCTATAAGGGATGATCTCTATGCAGAACTTGAGAAAATCAAGGCAGAGAAGAATGCCCACAGTATCTTCCTCATGCTTACCGATATCATGAAGGAAGGAACCGACCTCATGGCAGTTACCGATGATCCCAGCCTGGTTGAGAAGGCATTCGGCAAGGCACTTGAGGGCAAGACTGTATGGCTTGACGGCGTTATGAGCCGCAAGAAACAGATGGTTCCCAACCTGGAGAAGGCCTGCGCATAATCAAGCAGGTGTTATGAAGTTTCCCCTGTGTCAGTCAAGGGGATAGAAAAGTACACGAGGCCGGGGTATAATATGCCCCGGCTTTTTTGCGACAGGGCAAGCGCCTGCTTTTAGTACTGGAATGGTCAATCCATTAAGATTAAACCTGGATTGAGCGATTGTCGGATTTGCTGCAGATCCGCGAAAGAGGAATTTCCATAATAGTCGGCTATATGGGAATTCCTCTGACAAAGGAGATGCAGTGAATACGGCAATCCCGAAGCGTTTCAAAAGTTGAACAGTATGACAGATGTAACTCCTTTTAATATCGAAAAAAAACATTTTTTCAAACTTTTGAAACGCTCAATTCAGGTTAAAGGCTCAATTCAGACATTACTGCTTTCCCAAAGGAGTTGAGATATGAAACCAGAAGTCAAGGAACTGTTTGTTGATGCACAGCTTAAGTTTGTAAGTGATGATTATGAGGGAAGCATAGAGCTTTTCAAAAAGGTGCTGGAACTTGATCCCGGTTGCGCAAAGGCATACCAGGCAATAGCTATTGCAAATATCAGGATGGGTAATGGTGAAGAGGCGGTGAAGAATATTGACCTTGCCCTTGAAAAGGAGCCTGAAAATCCACGTTTTCACTACCACAAGGGCGCAATCCTCTTTCAGAACAAGGAATATGACAATGCAATAGAGAGCCTGTCCCGTGCCATTACAATTGATCCCACCTATGCCCCTGCCTACACTCTCAGGGCAGGTGTGTATGAGCAGCTCGGAGAGGAAGAGGCTGCCGGGGCGGATCTGAATTATGCCCTGAATCTCCGCAAGGAAGAGACCAAGGTCAACAAGATTGTCGATATGTAGAATCTGAAGTTCGGAGCCTGAGAATCAGTGTGGACATGGTGAACTGTGGCCTGAATCCTGAACTTGCAACAGGATTCAGGTGTTAGGATTTTGCAGGTTTTTAACAGTGTTCAATACATGCCTGCACAGACCTCTTACAAGCCTCACATCTGCTGCTTTCAGGTTGCATCGTCCCAGAAACCGCCTTGCCTTGTTCATCCAGTAGTCAGGGTTTGCCTCATTATACAGTCCAATTGCCATGAACATTTCTGAAAGGTGGGAGTACATGGCCTCGGTTTCATGGATGTTGGCAAGTTTTGGCTCAACAGGGCCCGGCGGTTCATGTGCCTTGAATATCTCATAACAGATAATCATTACGCTCTGGGCAAGGTTTATTGAGGCAAAATCGGCAGTTGGTATGCTGATGAGGCTGTTGCAGTATTTCAAATGATCATTACTGAGTCCCTTGCTTTCAGAGCCAAAGAGCAGTGCCACCCGGTTGTTGTGGGCCAGGCGTTTCAGTTCCGGTGCTGCATCCCAGGGGGTATGCGTCGGGCGTCTGTCCCGGCCTGTACGTGCCGTGGTCCCGGCCACGTGGTTGAACGGGGCAAGGGCATCTTCCAGAGATGTATGAACCTTCATGTTTTTGATGATATCTGCCGCTTCGTGGGTTGCCATCTTGAGCATTTTTTCCGTGTCCGGAAGTTCCGGATTGACCACAATCAGGGATGAAATGCCCATGTTACGGCAGCTGCGTGCTGCTGCCCCGATATTTTCAGGAAAGCGCGGTTCGTTGAGTACTACTGAAATATTTTTCATGTTGCCTTGGTGTATTATTCTGGATTGTATTCAAGGTAGTGATATTGTGTAACAGGGCTGATTGTAGTCTCTGAACCATTAATATCAACCACTTGGTGTGTGAAGCGTGGTTCGAACCTGAATTGAGCGTTTCAAAAGTTTGTAAGATCTGTGATGATTCATAAATTTAATCAGATTGTTATATGGCTTGCAGTCCTGCTCCTTGCAGCCTGCGCCACTGTGCCCATTACAGGGAGAAGTCAGCTCGTTCTCATGCCGGAGAGCCAACTTGAGGCCATGGCATACCAGGAGTACCGGCAATTTCTGTCAAAGCACAGGTTAAGCAGTGATGTAAGAGGCCAGGAGATGGTGAAGAGGGTTGGCTGGAAAATTGCCCGTGCAGTGGAAAGATACCTTGCACAGCGGGGCATGTCGGATCTAATTGCCGATTATCACTGGGAGTTTAACCTGGTGCAGGGCAAGGAGGTGAATGCCTGGTGCATGCCTGGCGGAAAGGTGGTTGTGTATGAGGGACTGCTGCCGGTGGCACAGGATGACACCGGACTTGCAGTAGTGCTTGGGCATGAGATAGCCCATGCCATTGCAAGGCATGCCAATGAGCGTATGAGCCAGCAGCTTGCCCTTCAGGTGGGTGGCTCAGCAATTTCCGCCGCACTTGGCGCCAGCAGCCCTGCGGCAAATATGGTCTTCAGGGACCTTTATGGATTAGGGGCAAACCTTGGCGTGCTCCTTCCATACAGCAGGATGCAGGAGACAGAGGCAGACCATCTGGGCCTGATATTCATGGCAATGGCAGGTTATGATCCAAGGGCAGCCATTCCGTTCTGGGAGCGCATGATGAGGCAGAAAAATGGTGCATCACCGCCGGAGCTTTTGAGCACTCACCCCTCGGATCAGACACGAATACAGAAGATAAGGGAGTTTTTGCCAGAGGCGTTGAAATACTATCATCCTTAAAAAATAAACAGCTAATACGCTGAACAGTAGCTTGAAAGGTAGAGAAAAATGGCTAATACAGGAAAAAAACTTACAATTATAGGTTCCGGTGCTGTGGGCACTGCTGCTGCACAGTGGGCGGTGAGTAGAAATGTGGCTGATGATATTGTCCTGCTTGATGTAGTAGAGGGAGTGCCGCAGGGAAAGGCCCTTGATCTTGCCCAGTGTGCCCCGCTCTGCGGTTTTACCGGAAGGATCAGAGGCTCCAATGACTATGCTGACACAGCAGGCTCTGATGTGATTATCATCACTGCAGGGCTTGCCCGAAAACCGGGCATGAGCCGGGATGACCTGTTGGAAAAAAATGTCCAGATAGTCCGTTCGGTGACTGAGGAGGCTGTTAAAAACTCTCCCAATGCCTGTATCGTTGTTGTGACAAATCCCATTGATGCAATGGTTTATACTGCATTCAAGATTTCCGGTTTCCCAAGGGAGCGGGTTGTGGGCATGGCAGGTGTGCTTGATTCTGCCCGTTACCGCACCTTTCTTGCATGGGAGCTTGGGGTTGCACCTCCTGATATAACCGCGATGGTAATGGGCATTCATGGCGACAATATGCTCCCTCTGACCAGGCTTGCAAGTGTTAACGGTGTGCCGATTGAAGACCTGCTATCAAGAGAAAAACTTGACGAGATAGTCAGCCGCACGCAGAATGGAGGGGCAGAGATTGTACAGCACCTAAAGACAGGAAGCGCATTTTCCACTCCGGGCCTTGCTGCCATTGAAATGGCAGAATCCATCCTGAAGGATCAGAAGCGGGTGCTGCCCTGTGCAGCGTATCTTCAGGGAGAGTTTGGCATAGATGGTGTGTTCCTTGGGGTTCCGGTAGTACTTGGAAAAGGCGGTGTGGAACGTATAGTTGAGTTCAGGCTTACAGAGGACGAAAAAAAGGCACTTGAAACCTCGGTTCAGGCAGTTAAAAAACAGGTGGCAGCAACCGGCCTGTAACAGACAGGGGAGGGGGGCAGGGCCCTTCCTTACTTGCCAAAGCGGCCTTTCCAGGGTTTCTGCCCTGGGATTATGCTTTGCTGCAGCCCTGCTGGTTGCGTGGTTTATATATGTTGTATCAAGGCCTGTACCTGAAGTTACTGTGCCGGAGCATATGGAGCTTTTTCAGGAGGTAAAGGAGCTTCCGGAGCTTTCAGATGAGATTCTCTCTGGTCCAGGCCTTAAAACCGCGATCAAACGCAGTTTAGCCTGCCTTGAGAGAAAAGATCAAAAGACAGAAGTTGATATTGCAAACCGGAAGGTCACTGTTGAAAGGCTGAAGGCAGGCCTTGAATCCTTTCTTGACCTTTTGGATCAAGGCCTTCCTGCAGAAGATTTCAGACAGAGGCTTCTGGAAGAGTTTCATGTTTACAGGGTCAGCAGTTGCGAAGCAGGAAAAAAGCATCCTGAACCTGTGCTTGTTACCGGATATTTCCAGCCGGTTATTTCGGCATCCCATGAAAGGGGCGCTGAGTTTTCCTACCCTGTTTTCAGTGTCCCTGATGACCTGCTTCAGATTGACCTTGGCCTGTTTGATTCAAATCTTCCCTCCCGCAGGCTTTACGGCAGGGTTTCTGATAGAAAGGTGGTGCCATATTACAGCCGGGCTGAGATAGATTCCGGGAAGGTCAAACTTCCTGCACAGGTCCTTGCCTGGCTTCCCTCCAGTATTGACGGCCTCATGCTCCATATCCAGGGAAGCGGCCTTCTGATGTTTCCGGGCGGGGAGCGCAGATACATCCACTATGCTGCAAGCAACGGCAGGCCCTACGGGAGCATTGGCAAATGGCTTGTTAAAAAGGGCTGGCTCAGCCTTGAAGATGCAGACTGGTCTGGCATAAAGCAATGGGCGTCTCAATACCCGGAGAGATTCAGAGATGCGCTTGAGGCAAATCCCAGGTACATATTTTTCAAATGGGAAAAAGAGGGACCAGTTGGTAGTTCCGGCGCTGTTCTTGTACCCATGAGGTCTGTTGCAATGGATCCCAAGGTGTTTCCGGCTGGATCTCTCTGTTTTCTTGACATACCCAAAGGGCCCTATGGCAGTTGGAGTTTCAGTGGATTTGTGCTTAATCAGGATGTTGGAAGCGCCATAAAGGGGCCGTGCCGGGTGGACCTGTACTGTGGAGAGGGTGATGAGGCAGGAAGGATAGCCGGTCAGCTTAGACACAGGGGTAATCTTTATCTGATTTTGAAAAAATAGTGCCTTAGTTGAGCGTTTCAAAATCTGGAAGATCTGTTCACCCACATCAAACGCAAAATTAGTAATATGAAGATATACTTTGGAATTAAACAACTGAAAAGCCGCCTGAAAGAGCCGGCGCTTACAATAGGTAACTTTGATGGTGTGCATCTGGGGCATCAGGCGCTTTTTCGTAAAGTGGTAGAGCTTGCCTCTGAAAGAGATGCCCACAGTGTTGCCCTTACCTTTGATCCCCATCCTCTGAAGGTTCTGCGCCCTGATAATCCGCCCAAGCTGATTTCCACCTTTGAGCAGAAGATTGAACAGATTGAAAGGGCTGGAATTGATGTCCTTATATGCCTTCCCTTTACCCGTGAACTGGCAGCCACCACAGCAACTGATTTTGTTGAGCACATTCTGGTTGAGACCCTGGGAA
>JALWJV010000128.1 GCA_026996955.1 Deltaproteobacteria bacterium | reverse complement strand
TAATTCACAGATATCCCGCACGGATTCCATGATTTCCCCCAGGGTGACATTCTCAAGTTTGATGTTGCCGTCTCTGGCGTCCTGCTCAATGCGTGAGAGGGAGAGAAGGTCTTCGATTATTGCCTGAAGTCTTCCTGACTGCCGGACGATTATTTCAAGAAAGCGCCTAGCTTCCTCGCGGCTCTCAAGCTCGTCTTCAAGGAGCACCTCTGCATAACCCCGTATGGATGTAACAGGAGTTTTGAGTTCATGGGATACATTTGCCACAAATTCCTTTCGAATATTTTCAAGGCGCCTTATTTCCGTAAGGTCACTTATGACAATGAGAATGCCTGCGTTCTCCCCGTTTCTGTCACGGAGTATGGCAAAGCGTGCATTCAGAAAACGCTCCCCTGAATGAGTCTGACATGCAATGTCAATTTCAGCAGGCTTTCTGGTATGTACCACCTCCTGGAGTGTCCTGTTCAGGGCGGTATCTCTTGTAACTTCCCGAAATGTCCACCCTCGGCTCTCCCTGGCCGGGACAGCAAAAAGTTCTGCTGCAGCCCGGTTGATACGGAGAATGCGGTGGTTGTTATCAAGAACCATAACCGCCTCCTTCAGGGCGCAGAACACAAGTTCCAGTTCGTTTTTCTGCCTGTCAATGGTGTTGATCCGCTCACGGATCTGCCTTGCCATGGTGTTCATGGCCGTGGACAGAGAGGCAACCTCTTCTGACACTGTACCTGATGAATCAACAGCCGGGGACTCGTCCATCTTTCCCCTTGCTATTTTTTCAGCAGTTTCCTTCATCTGCTCAAGGGGCCTGCTTAACCTGGATGACAGAAAAAGCCCGCCAAGGACTGCGGCAATCAGGATTATCAAACCCGCAAGGGCATATTTCCCCTCGATTGTCCACAGTGCATCCCTGGTAACAGAAAGGGGAATGGAGACCCTGAGCGCCCCGCGGATATCCCCGCTGCCGCTACTGCCTGCAAGGGGTACTGCAACATAGAGCATATCCTGATGAAGCGTGTGGCTGTAACGTATTGAAGTGCCGACAATCCCTGACAGGGCCTTTTTAAATTCAGGCCTTGTGTTATGAAGTTCCATTTTTTCAGGATCTTCGTTTGAATCAGCAAGCACTCGCCCTGCAGTATCAATTACCGTTATTCTGGTTGCAGAACGTCGTCCGGCCTCTTTGCAGAACGCCTGAAGACTCTCCCTGTTTCCATCAAACAGTTTCTGTACAGGTTCTTCAATGAGCAGTGCCCTTGCCCTGAGATCCTTTTCAACCTGACTGTAATAGAAGGATTTGAGAGAATGGGCCACATAGAAGGCCGTAACGATGAGGGTGCATGAGAGAAGAAGCAGCGTTGCAAGGAATATGTGCCAGAAGACAGGAAGGCGCTTCACGAGACATCCCGTGCCGGTTCTGCCTGACCCTTGTCGGCAAACCTGTAACCAAGCCCCCTGACTGTTTCCACAATGTGGCTGTCTTCCCCAAGTTTTTTCCTGATGCCATGAATCTGCACATCCACTGCCCGGGGAGTTACGCTGTAACCATAGCCACGCACTGTCTCAATGATCTGTCCCCTGGAATAGACCCTGCCGGGGGTTTCCATGAGCATGGCAAGTATCCTGAATTCGGTAATGGTAAGATCCATGGGAGTGTCCCTGTGGGTGGCCTGGTGAGTTTCAAAATCAAGGGTCACAGGCCCGCAGCGAAGAATGTTTTTTGCCGTTTCCTCTGGCTCAATCCTTGTGTTTCTTCGAAGCACGGCCCTGACCCTTGAAATCAGCACCTTTGGGCTGAAAGGCTTTGAAACATAGTCATCTGCCCCTGCCTCAAGCCCGGCAACAACATCTTCATCCTCGCCCCTTGCTGTGAGCATAATTACAGGAACTTTGCCCACAGCGCCGGTCATTTGGCGTATGCGCCTGCAAACCTCCATGCCGTCCATGCCTGGAAGCATAAGATCCAGAATCACGCATGCAGGTATTTCATCAGTGAGCATCTCAAGGGCCTGCTCACCCGACTCGGCACACATTGAGCTGAAGCCTGACTTGATAAGGGAAAAACTTACAAGCTGCTGAATATCAGCGTCATCTTCAACTATGAGAATGGCGGGGCGTGGCATTTTGACTTTTATATCAGAATTTCAACTGGTAAACCATCTGGAACTTGTGCTCATTATCAGCATTAAGACCAGGGGATGGAGCCTTTGTCTTTGCATAGCCGAAATCATCCCCAAAGGTGGTAAGCTCGTAATCCATGAGCAGGAAGTTACCCTTGAACACCTCCCATGCAGCTCCTGCAATATACATGTTATAGGAGGTATCCTCTGCAACCTTGTCATTCTTGTCCCTGTCCATCCAGTCATAACGGAAAAAGAGATTTATCTTCCTGTCAAGTGCAGGAGCAAAGGGGTAGATGGGGGGCTTTACGTTTGCAAACACTGAGGTACCCTGGGTCCATAGCGCATGGCCGCTGCTGTCGAGCCACTTGCCGTCCTTGTTGCCATGGGTTGTTATGTACTGGGCGGTAAGAATGAGGCGGGGATGCTGGAAGCTCATCATGCCGATATATGCCTGGTAATCAGGATATTCACCAAAACTGTTTTTGTTGTTAGCCTCGCCGTTAAGCATGAAACCGCTGAACTGAAGTCCTGGCAGGAAATCAGGAAGCGGCCTCAGGGACAGCCGCCCCTCAAACACCTTGTTTCCGTTATTCTCCTTGCTGTGATAACCGCTGCCGTTGTAAACGCCCACATGCCAGCTTCCCCAACGGCCATCATAGTGGTGGTTGCCCACACTGCTCCTGGCATCATCAAGCCTTCCTCCAATATTCCCCCTGATACTTATGCCAAGATCAGCAGAGTTGAAAGTCCCTGCCCGCTCTATTGCCATGGTACCCTGGCACCTGTACGGGTTTATATGCTCCTCAAAATCAAGCCACGGGATGTGGCCAAGCCCCACCTCTGCCTTCATGTCTGTGAGGGGGCCAAGGTCCATTGGCTTGAACTGGGCATACAGGTACTTGAGCCTTGTCTTCCAGTCCCCGTCTCCGTCCTGGTGTACGTCATAGGTAAGGTGTGCCGCAAGCCAGGGGGTGATTTTTTTGTCAACCCTGAAGTAACCCCGTTTTATTGCAAATTTATTGTAACTGTCACTGTTGCCGGCGCTGTCATTTTTTTCTCCGGCACTGAAGTCAAGATATGTAAGCATCCTGAACTTAAGCCCCTGAAGCGGCTTTGGAAGCACCTCATGCCTTACTTCCTTTACCATCTCCTGCTGCTTCTGTTTTTCAAGAGCCGCAGCCTCCCGCTCCACTTCCTGCGCCTCCTCTTCAGTAAGGATACCCTTACGGATAAGGACTTCAATCAGTGGGTCATGTGCTGAGGCAGCCGTTGATGCAACAAGAACGGCTGCAAGCGCAACCAATGCCAGCATTGAAGCCAGCAAACTGAATCTGCTCAAAAAATCCCTATTAATCTGCATAGTTACTTCCTCTCGGTTACCCGGCAGGCTATTTATTATCCCAACTATCCAAACCTGCCTGTTATGTAGTTTTCCGTCAGTTTATGACGTGGATTTGTAAAAAACTGGTCTGTTTCACCAACCTCTACAAGCCAGCCCATGTGAAAATAGGCGGTACGCTGTGAAACCCGGGCAGCCTGCTGCATGGAGTGGGTAACTATCACAATGGAGTAGTTATGCCTTAACTCCTCTATAAGCTCCTCAACCCTGGCTGTGGCAATGGGGTCAAGGGCTGAACACGGCTCATCCATGAGGATAACCTCAGGGCTAACGGCAATGGTCCGGGCTATGCACAGGCGCTGCTGCTGCCCACCCGAAAGCATTGTACCAGGCTTGTCAAGCTGATCCTTTACCTCATCCCACAGGCCGGCCTTTTTTAAAGAGTCTTCTACAATTGCGTCAAGCTCGCTGCGGCTGTCTGCCAGCCCATGAATCCTGGGTCCGTAGGCAATATTGTCATATATTGACTTGGGAAACGGGTTGGGCTTCTGGAAAACCATGCCCACCATTGCCCTTAGCGGCACCACATCCACCCTGCGGTCATAGATGTCCATGCCGTCAAGTATTATGGAGCCTGAAACCCTGCATCCCGGAATGGTATCGTTCATCCTGTTCAGGCAGCGAAGGAATGTGGATTTTCCGCATCCTGAAGGCCCGATCATGGCAATAACCTCATTTCGGGCTATATCCAGGCTCACGTTAAAGACAGCCCTTTTTGCAGAATAATCTACAGATACCCCCCTGCAAGCCATACGCGGTGATTCAACAAAGGGATTTCCTGTAGTTGAATAATCCTTGTCAGAGGAAACCAGTTCTTTGTTACTATTATAATTCTCATTCAGATGAACCTTGACTCCGGCAATGGCTTTATTATCTGGTAAAAAAGCTGCAACATTCACGGTACTAAAGACCTCCAAGGGGTACTAGATTTAGGGCATCATGCCGGAATTTTTCACGTTCTTTATCAGGCATGGGGATAAGTCCCTTGTCTGCCAGGTATCCATCAGCCCCCCATGCCTTTTCTGCTGTAAATTCCCTGAGATACTCCGGTATGCCGGGGACCTTCCCCACATGGGCATTTTTTACATAGAAGAAGAGGGGCCGTGAAATCGGATAGCTTCCATCAGCTATTGTCTCAAACTCCGGCGCAACTCCATCTATGATTGCACCCTTGATGATGTCGCAGTTCTGGTCAAGAAAACTGAATCCGAAGATGCCAAGCCTGTGAGGATTTGCCTCCAGTTTCTGAACGATAAGATTGTCATTTTCTCCTGCCTCGATATATGCCCCGTCTTCCCGAAGTGTATGGCATATTTCCTTGTAATGATTCCTGTCCTTTTTCTTTATGGCATTTATCCACTCAAAAGTCCTGGCTCCGCCCTCCATGGCAAGCTCAACAAAGGCATCCCGTGTGCCTGAGGTAGGGGGAGGGCCAAGCACCTCTATCTTTTCTGCAGGAAGGGAGGAATTTACATCCTTCCAGGTGGTGTAAGGGTTTGGTACCAGGCGTTCAGCACCTGAGGGATCAGGGACTCTCTTTGCCAGGGCAAGAAAGATATCCCTCCTTGAAAGCTTCATCCTTGGAGCCCTTACTGAGCTGGCAATAACAATGCCGTCATAGCCAATCTTTATCTCTGTAATTTTCTTCACGCCGTTTTTCAGGCACCTGTCAAACTCCGTTTTTTTTATACGCCTTGATGCATTGGTAATGTCCGGGGTGTTCAGTGCTGTTCCGTCACAAAACAGTTTAAGCCCTCCACCAGAGCCTGTTGATTCAATCTTCGGGGTCTTGAAGTGCGTGGTCCTGCCAAAGGTCTCGGCTACCACTGTGGCAAAGGGATATACAGTGGATGATCCCACTATGTAGATGTAGTCTCTGTCAGCGGCAAAAGAGCACTGGGACCATGATAAAAGCCCTGCCACCGTAACTGACAAACAGAAAAGCCTGGCTGATGTGTTGAACATTTCTCTCTCCTTTTTGTATCTCTTCAGCGTGGTAAATGGTCTTGTTTTGGAGTGACTTTGAATAATTTCGTAGTTTTT
>JALWJV010000127.1 GCA_026996955.1 Deltaproteobacteria bacterium | reverse complement strand
GACAATCAAGAGGCGTTTCAAAACCGGAAAAACATTTTCCGGATTTTGAAACGCTCTGTTCAGGTCTTGACTGTTTAAGCTCAGGCTGAAGCTGTTTCTGCTGAAGCGGCCTCGGCCTCTGCCTCTGCGGCTGAAACCGGTTCTGTGGCAGCCTCCTCAGCCTCTTCCTTGTCTTTTTCTGCCTGCATCCTCTCTTCGTGAAGCTGCTTGCCCTTTATACAGGCATTTGCCATGAGAGAAGATATAAGCCTGATAGCCCTGATGGCGTCATCGTTTCCAGGAATAATATAATCAATTCCGTCCGGATCGCAGTTTGTGTCAACTATTGCCACAACCGGGATACCAAGCTTGTTGGCCTCCTTGACGGCAATATGCTCCTGACGGGCATCGACTATGAACACTGCTGCAGGCGGGCCGGACATATTCTTGATTCCGCCGATGTTGCGCTCAAGTTTCTGACGCATACGGTCCATGCGCAGTATCTCTTTTTTGGGAAAGCGCTCAACAGAACCGTCCTCGAACATGCTTTCAATCTTTTTAAGGCGTTCTATCCCCTGCTTGATGGTATGAAAGTTGGTAAGCATGCCACCAAGCCAGCGATGGTTTACATAGGGCATGCCGGCCCTGGTTGCCTCTTCAAAAATGGACTCCTGTGCCTGCTTTTTTGTACCTACAAACAGCAGCTCTCCACCCTGGGCCACGGTTTCAACCACAAACTCGTATGCAACCTTGAAGAGCCTTACAGTCTTCTGCAGGTCAATAATGTAGATGCCGTTTCTCGCCCCGAAAATATAGGGCTTCATCTTGGGATTCCACCGCCTGGTCTGATGTCCGAAGTGTACACCTGCCTCAAGCAGCTGTTTCATTGTAACGTAAGCCATAATTCCTCCGTTATGTGGTTAATCATCCGCCTGGCCTGCATAGCAGACGCCCCAAGACCATCCTGAAAACAAGGAGGCACCACAGGGACCTCAGGCGTGCAGTTTGAAAAGGTGAGCCTGTATCAAGGACACACCATGATTAAAGTTACAAAATCGTGTTTCTTTAACATTAAACACCTGAGTTGACAAGATGGTGCTGCAGAAAAAGGTGTATGTTGCAAAACCTGCCCTCAATTTATATGTTTTGCTTATGTGCTTTTTCTGGTAAATTCCACCCAAATTTTGAAACCAGGCCTAAAAAATGGCACCATTAAAGTCAAACGGGTTAAATCAGTTCACATAAAAATCTTAAAGAGGAGTTCACACAAGTGAAGGTCTATCCAAGCCGCCTAAGCGATGAAGAGAAACAGGAGCTGTTGAAACGTATCTGGAATAAGGATGCCACATTATGGAGCGATGATGCTGAAACACAGGAAAAAATAAGGAACCGTCTGGGCTGGCTTGACTGCGTTCAGGCCATGCAGAAGGTTACAGATGATATTACCGGCTTTGCAGATGAAACCAGAAAGTCCGGCATTGAAGAAGTAATCCTCCTTGGCATGGGAGGCTCAAGCCTTGCTCCCCTTGTATTCAGCAAGGTATTCCCTCGCGCAGAGGGCTATCCACGCCTTACGGTTCTGGACACCACAGACCCCAAGGTAGTTGAAGATACCCTTGAGAGTATTGAGAAGGACAAGACCCTGTTCATTGTCTCAAGCAAGTCAGGGACAACGGTTGAGCCAAATGCCCTTTTCAATTTTTTCTATGAGCACATGGCAGATGCCGTTGAAAACCCTGGCAGCCACTTCATGGCCATAACAGATAGCGGCACTCCGCTTGAAAAACTTGCCACGGAAAAGGGTTTCAGAAAAATCTTCATAAATGCCTCTGACATAGGCGGGCGTTACTCAGTGCTCTCCTACTTTGGCCTTGTGCCAGCAGCACTTATGGGCATAGACATCAAAAAACTCCTTGATAATGCCGCAGCAATGCAGGAAAAATGTGCTCCAGGTTCAGACCTTGCATCAAATCCTGCCTTTCAGCTTGGAGAGTTCCTTGGCGAGTGTGTTGCCCTTAACCGTGACAAGCTCACCTTGATGGCAGACCCGGACATAAGGCCTGTTACACTGTGGATAGAGCAGCTCGTTGCAGAAAGTACGGGCAAAAACACCGTTGGTTTCATACCCATTGTGGGTGAAACAACCGGTATTCCGAGCTTTTACGGCAGCGAACGCACATTCATTTATATGAGGCTTAAAGACACGCCAGAGGAGGCATCTCTGGACACATTCACCAGAGAGCTTCGTGAGGCAGAGTTTCCCACATATTTGATCAGCCTGAATGATTTTTATGACCTTGGCGGGCTGTTCTTCATGTGGGAGCTTGCCACTGCCCTGGTATGCTATTTTGAAGGCATCAACCCCTTTGATGAACCGGATGTAATAATAGCCAAGAAGAAGACTGTTGAGGTGCTTGAACGCTACAAAAAGGATGGGAAGATGCCGGTCAACTTCTGGGTTGACCCGCAGAGCAAGATAACATTCAGGCCATCAAAAATCCTGGCAGCATCCATGAAGGGGCTCACCCGCACACTCAGGGACATGTTCCTGGTGCTTCCTACCTGGGGTTATGTGGGATTTCTCCCGTATCTGCCCTATGATCCGGAGCTTGATGAACTCATACTTGAAATGAGACACCTTGTGAGGCAGGAACGGGGATGCGCCACGGTAATGGGTTATGGGCCCAGGTACCTTCACTCTTCAGGCCAGGCCTACAAGGGGGGCCCAATTTCTGCCGGTTTCATCATATTCACACGCAAAAGAAACAAGGACTACCCGGAGATTCCAGGATTTGGCGTATCGTTCTGGCACCTTCAGTTCGCCCAGGCGGTTGGAGACTTTGAAGCCCTTGAATCAATCAACAGACGGGTGGTTCACGTTCACCTGCCCTCTGATTACATGCTTGGCATGAAGAGCTTTACAAAAGTGCTCTCACGTGCCGCAAGGCTTCAGTAAGCGTAACTGTTCAGCGTACTTATGTTAACAAAGGTTGGCAAATGGTCTTGTTTTTCCGTTCCGGCGAACAATTTCTTGTTTTTCTAAGGCTTGCTACGCCAAAATCGCGAAACTCGCTGGTCCCCCGCTCAGACAGACGCGATTTTTGTGGCTGCGCTTCGCCAAGAAAAACTACGAAATTGTTCAAAGTCACTCCAAAACAAGACCATTTACCACACTGAATAGATACCAGTAAGCAAAGATATCAGGGGATGCCGATTCAGGCTTTACGGCATCCCTGTTCTGACCATACCTGACATGCCAAGAGCAAAACTGCTGGTAGTTTTTATCCTGCTTAATGTCCTCTGTATAACCGGGGTAGCGGGTTATATGGTGATAGAGGACTGGAATTTTCTGGATTCCGCCTTTATGACAGCAATTTCCCTTACCACCGTTGGTTATGCAGTGGTGCATCCCCTGTCTGCCAGCGGAAAGGTCTTTACCATCATACTTATCATGTCAGGTGTGGGGCTCTTCTTTTACGCCCTCACCCTGCTGTCTGAAGCGCTTATTGAGGGACATTTAAGAGGGTATTTCGAAAAGAAAAAAATGTACAAAAAGATATCCAGCCTCTCTTCACATTACATCCTCTGCGGCCACGGCCGTCTTGGGCATACCATTGCAGAAAATTTTTCTGCCCGTGGGCTTCCGCTTGTAGTAATCGAAAAAGACCCTGAAATAATAAAGGACCTCCATGCAAAGAAACTCATGTTCATTCAAGGAGATGCCACAAACGATGATGTGCTTGAGGAAGCAGGGGTCAAGAGGGCAAAGAGTATAATATGTACCCTTAACTCTGATGCTGCCAATGTTTATGTTGTGCTTACGGCACGGTCAATGAACAGGGACATATTCATACTCACCCGTGCAAGTGATATGTCAGCCGAAAAGAGAATGGTTCAGGCAGGTGCTGACAAGGTTATTACACCTTATGAAATAGGTGCAAAGCGCATGGTCCTTGCCGTGCTCTCCCCTACAGTTACGGAATTTCTGGACCTTGCCACTGAGACATGCGGCATGGACCTAAGCATAGAGCAGATTACCATTCAGACAGGTTCAGAGCTTGATGGCGTAACCCTGAAGGGGATTGGCCTAAGGGAGAGGACCGGCGTAAACGTGCTTGGAATCAGACGTAAGGACACAGGTCTGTCAGTGGAGCTTGGGCCAGATGAAAAAATCCTGGCGGGAGACATAATTGTTGCAATGGGCACAAGGAAAGGGCTTGAAAAGGTAAAGAAACTGGCGGGAATGTAAAAAGCAGGGCAACTGTTCAGCGTATTTACCACGCTGAATAGGTGCTAAGGAGGTTCAATCATGTGGAAAGCTGTTACAGATCATTGGTATCTTGAACGTTTTATATGGTTTATTGCCGGAACAGTAGTGACTTCAGGGGTAACTCTCGGGCTTTTGGCAAGCCCCTACTGGTTTATCCTTCCGGTACTTGCAGGGTGCAACATGATAATATTTGCCCTTACAGGCTTCTGCCCCATGGCTGTTCTTCTTCACAAGCTGGGAGTCAAGGCACTTAACGAGTCCTGAGATTTAATAATGCTCAACACAGAACTTCATTGTACCAGGGTAATTATCGAAGGTGATACCTGCCCCTGATCATCAATATCCACCACTGCCATGGTTATTGGCCTTCCTCTCCTGATTGGCCCTGCACTCCCGGGGTTTAAGTAAAGCACCCCGTCTTTATGCCTGATATCAGGCATGTGGGTATGACCATGAATCACTGCAGCCATTTCAGCCGCCGCAGGGTCAAGACGCAGCTGATAAAGGTCATGGAGCACATAAAACATGCCTGCTGCTGTTTCAACCACCAGGTCAGGAGGCAGAGATGACAGCGGCCCAAAATCACAATTCCCCCTGACGGCATGAAGAGGGGCAATGCGTGCAAGCTCGGACAGAATCGCCTCTCCTCCGGAATCACCGGCATGTATTATGAGTTCCACCCCCTTAAGTGCATCAATTGCCTCAAGACGAAGCTGTCCGTGGGTGTCAGAGATTACGCCAATTCTTTGCATCTTTGATGTCCTGATCTTTACGAACCTGTAATAAATTTGAAAAATTTCACCAGGTCATCACCCTTCCTGTCAAGCAAGGCGCCAAGCTCCTCATCACTTAGCGGCTTCAGCATGTCAGGGTTATCCGGAACAGTTGCACCAAAAAGCATCCGCTTTATCTCTCCCTTTTCAATGGTAACGGCAACAGCCCTGTCCTGGCTTCCAAGATAATCAATTCCAAACTCGTATTCGTCAAAATCTTCCGGTGGATCAGGAAGATAGCGGCAGGTAATCCCAATCTGCCCAAGTTCTTCTGCCTGCTTGACCCTGTCATGCAATACCTTCCTGTCCATAAACTCTGCAAATCTCTTCATCATGTTCAAACTCCTTACGGTGCGGCCTTAAATGGCGGTCTAGTTCAAAAGGTTTACTGTTTGAATATACCGTAAGCCTGATTTACAGGCAAATTCAACCATCCCCAATAATCGCTGCAAGAGCCTGTGTTGCTGAAAGTGTCCATAATGAGAGAGGATCATAGATTGAGCGATTGTCGGATTTGCTGCATATCCGCGAAAGGGGAATTCCCATAATAGTCGGC
>JALWJV010000126.1 GCA_026996955.1 Deltaproteobacteria bacterium | reverse complement strand
CAAGACAGAAAAATAAACTAAAAGCGCATACGCCCATAATTTTTCTGAAATAACACTAAAGTCCGTTGCTGACTTTTTACGAATCCATCAAATATTAATGAAGTTAAAACCCAACTTCCCGGTATCCTCTCGCAGGTGGAAAAAGGCGAAACCGTGGTTATATGCAAGCGCAACAAGCCCATTGCTGAAATAAAACCTATCAGGCAGCAACCGAAAAAAACGTCCACTGGGATTAATGAAAAAAATATCCCGACTTCAAAATACCTGATGATATCAACGAACCGCTTCCGGACGCAATCCTGGCATATTTCACGGGTGAAAAAGATTGAACCTATTTCGCGGATATGCAGCAAATCTGACAATCGCTCAATTTAAATGTAAATATGTTGCAACCCTGGCTCACTGTTTTTCCCTGAATCTTTGTTTTTCATAGGCTGCCTCCACCAGCTCCCGCGTGGCATGCCATGCCTGCCTGCATAAATCAGTGAAATGTAGCAGTTTTTCCTTTTGCGGGAGAAGTTTATCTCCTGTCTTCACCTGCCCAGCCGCATAGTGATAGTTTGAAAGGGCCTCAATATATTGCTGACGCTGTTCCCTTGGAATAATCAGTGGAGGAAGCCCTGCCTTAAGAACCGGAATATTTGTCACAAGCCTTGCAAGCCTGCCATTACCATCAAAAAACGGGTGAATGCGGACAAAAGAGACGTGCAGATATACATAAGCGTCTAATGCCTGGTTCCAGTCTTGCGGCGGTACCGAATCTTCAAGTTCATGGAAAAGGTCATAACCAACATTCTCCAATATCATGGCCAACGCCATTTCCCAACAATAATAAACGCACTGGCTCACAATTACTATCCACTCGATACACTCCTGTTCCCCATTTTGAACGCCGGAAGACCAAAGTCCCCATTGGCCATCTATCTCTTTCTCTTCTGATACTTCTGCACTGCCCGGTTATGTTCTTTAAGGGTTACAGAAAACTTGTGAGTACCGTTATTTCTGGACACAAAGTAGATATAATCCGTTTTTGCCGGATAGAGAACGGCATGGAGAGATTCAAGACCAGGGTTTGAAATAGGGCCCTTGGGAAGCCCGGGGAGTGTGTAAGTGTTGTATGGAGTGCTCCTGCGAAGATCCTTCCAGCGGAGGCGCTTCTTGTTCACCTGCTGCTCAACCAGAATCCCGTACCGCACAGTAGGGTCTGCCTGAAGGGGCATGCCCTTTCGTAGCCTGTTCCAGAAAACACTTGCAATAATAGGGCGTTCATCTGCCCGCATTGCCTCCTCTTCCACAATTGAGGCAAGAATCACAACCTTATGCCTTGTTGTGCCAAGCTCCTGTGCCCGGGTTTCAAATGCATTTTCACGCCATATCTCATAAAACCGGTTTATCATGAGCACGGCAATATCATGGGCATTATACCCCTTTGGAATGAGGTAGCTGTCCGGGAACAGATAGCCCTCGGCACTGTCAGCAGGGATACTGTACTTTTCAAGCAGTGCAGGATCACGCACCGCTTTTATAAACTCGTCCTTTTCCTTCACAAGCTTTGAGTGCTTGAGGATAGAAGCTATCTGGAAAATATTGTAGCCTTCGGGTATGGTTATCTGGTATTCGATAGGTCTGCCGGAGACAATAACTTCAAGTATCTCCTCTGGTGTCATGGCAGGCGACAGATAATACTCTCCGGCCTTTACGCTGTTCAACTGCTCTTTAAGCAGTGCCAACAGATAAAAACCGTCACGGGAACGTATAAACCCGCGCTCCTCGAACATGGCGGCAACTGACTTGAATGAAGAACCGGGCGGCACCTTGACTATAACCATGGGCCCCTGCTCTGAAACCGGCTGCTGCCACTGCCGCCACTGGTAATCGCATGCAAAACATGCGGCAAAAAATATCCATGACAGGATGATTGAAGGATGTCTAAGAAAAAATTTCATCTCGATAAAGAACAGTTAGTCTGGCTGATAATTGCCTTGGTATTTGCTGTTTGGCTGGCCATAGGGACCAAAATGCGTTCCAAGTACCCGTGACTCTTTAACCCGACAGGTCCTGGTTTCGGGGCTGCTAACAGCACAGCCAATCCATGTGCACAACAAAATGGCGGGCAGTATGGCCCAACCATTCCCATTAACAAGAATAATCGGTAGCATTGTCCGGCTTTTTCTGAATCATAGTCCACCCAAATTGAACGATTGTCAGATTTGCTGTATATCCGCGAAAGAGGGCTTCCCACTACAGTAGGCTATGTGGGAAGACCGATGACAAAGGAGATGCAGTAAATACGGGAATCCCGCAGGGTTTCAAAATTGGAAAACTATAATCAACATAACTCTTTTTAATTTCATTGAAAAAAGATTTTCCATATGTAACTGTTCAGCGTATTAACAGTGATTAAGGTACGTGAATGGTCTTGTTTTTCCGTTCCGGAGAATAATTTCTTGTTTTTCTAAGGCTTGCTACGCCAAAATCGCGAAACTCGCTCGTCCCTCGCTCAGACAGCCGCGATTTTATGGCTGCGCTTCGCCAAAAAAAACTACGAAATTATTCAAAGTCACTCCAAAACAAGCCCATTCACTACACTGAATAGATACTTCCATATTTTGAAACGCTCAACTCAGGGTCCAATTAATCATCAACAGGGGGATGCACCCCGCCGTGTTTTGAGAACAGCATATCCTCCCTGTAGGGCAGAGACTCCCTGATGTGTTCCGGTATCTCTCCATATTCCGCCTGGAACTCTTCAAGATAGCGTTCACGCCCCTTTAAGAAATCCCTCACCTTCCTGGCAAGAAGTTCCTTGTCAGGAAAGAGCGGGGCAGCGCACATCAGGTCCATATTTGCCCTGTCTGACTTGATGGGGTGGTAATATCCAAGAAAATCAGGATCAAAACTGAATCTCAACTGTACCCTTGCAAGGTCGTTGTAGGCAGCAAGAGACTGGCGCAGTGTAACCTTGACCTCATCCTGCCCCAGTGTTCCGGTATTGGCAAGATAACAGCGGGTGCGGGTGCGCTTGATGATATCATAAAAAATCATGGCGTGTTCCAGTTTGTCACCGCACATGAAGGGATCAAGAAAAAATACCCGCTTGAATCTCCCGGCCTCTTCAGGATTTCCTCCAGAGCTTTCAATTGACTCCCCATAGATAAACTGCATTGTTGCCTGTTCCGGGGTGAGCCTGTTAATCACGTTAACCAGAGGATTTCTTGTAAGGATGATTATAAAATCCAGGTGATGGGCGCTGAGACTGCTGCTTGCTATCTCAAGGTTTTCACGGGTTATCACCGCCCTTCCGTTTGCTGTCTTTGACAAGTCAAGAAAATCAGGCATGTATGGGTACTTGCTTATGGCAACATTCTCAAGGAACGCCTCCTTTGACTCTGCTGCCCGCAATATCTCGGGCTGGGATGCATCAAGTCCCTCTGTCTTTACGTAGAGCCCGCCATACTCAAAGGCGCAGTAACTTCCGTCTGAAAACAGCGTGCCACCGTCATCTCCTATCATCTCTGAGGACTCTCTGGGAAGCTTGGCAAACTTTCGGCACAGCGTGGTGGTTTTCCCGGTTGCTGTAAGCCCTGATACACCAATAACAACTTCCTGCAGTTCAGGGCGCTCTGTTTCAAGACTGTATATCCAGAGATTATCCCTGCGTGCCCCGGCATGGAGAAAAATACCGTTTCTGTCTATTGCCTTTACCCGCCAGTCCTCAAACTGGAATACCCCCTTCTTGCCCTCGCCAAGGTAGATGCTGTTACGGCAGATCTTTACCTGCTCCCCCCGGCGGTTCCCCATCCAGAGCCTGATCGTAATATCCTTGTCAATGAGTTTCCTGCCCTTGTTTGCCTCAAATGCATGATCTGTGAAAAATATTACGGTGTAGGTGGGCTCTTCCACTGTCCGGGCAGCAGGCTGGTCAAAGAGGAGCTTTAGCCCGTAGGCTATCTGTGCATAGCAGACAGGCATTATAAACCTGGCGGTTACACCATCCCTCCCATCTCCAACAATGGTGTCCAGGCAGCACAGCTTCTGGCCGGACAGTACCTCCTGTGCCTGGATTGCGAGCTTCTGCTCCTCGTCTCCAAAGGTGTGGTCGATGTTGTTCCGGGTAAAGGGAGCGGAGCGGGACATGGGTTCTGAGTCTGCGGCAACCGACCCAATCTGTGTCTGGATAACACCCTCCTGGCTCAGGGCAAGTTCCTTCAGTTGCGCAAGCGTCAGCCCCTCAACAAGCCTTCCCTCCTTTTTGGCATCCTCGTATATCCTGACTGCTGCCTTCTTGAAATAGTTTTCCATTTCACCCTTCCTGTAAGCTCTGCATAAATTAGCTAAGGCAATAATTCCACATATCACATTATACAGACATTTATATGAACCGCAAAAACAAGCATCTTAATACAGACAGGCATGGATGAGGCTGCACTCACGGCACGGTCCAGTTACGTCTTGAACATTAAGTTTGTATGGATTATTGTCCGTTTTTGCGTGTTTTTTATAGTATAATATCTTTATTTTATTCAGGAGTAACAATGGCAATCAAGGCGATAAGGGGCTTCAAGGATGTCCTGCCTCAGGACAGCACAAGATGGCAGCAGCTTGAAAGCACAGCCCGGGACATATTTAACACCTACGGACTTAAAGAGATCAGGACGCCGGTGCTTGAAAAGACAGAGATCTTTGCACGGGGCATTGGGGAGCACACTGACATTGTGGAAAAGGAGATGTACACCTTTGAAGACAGAAACGGTGACTCCCTTACCCTGAGGCCAGAGGCAACTGCCGGCATTATCCGCTCGGTGATAGAACACAAGCTCTATGCAGCGTCTCCATTTCTGAAACTCTTCACCATGGGGCCAATGTTCAGGCATGAAAGGCCACAAAAGGGCAGGCTCAGGCAGTTCCACCAGATCAATGTTGAACTGTTTGGCTCTGCCTCTCCACTTCCTGATGCAGAATGTATTGCAATGGCCTGGCAGATTTTAAGAAGCTTCACAGACGCAAAGCTTCTTCTTGAGATAAACTCCCTTGGATGCCCCAAATGCCGGCCTCTTCACAGAGAGGCGCTTGTCCAGTATCTGGCAAATGCCAAGGACAAACTCTGCGAAGACTGCCAGCGAAGAGCAGAGACCAATCCCCTTCGCGTATTTGACTGCAAGAATGAAGAGTGCCACAGGATTATGCGCCAGGCCCCACTTGTAAAACATTATCACTGCATTGACTGTGCAACGCACCTTGGTCAGGTACTGGACTTCCTTGAACTCATGGACATACCGTTTGTTCAAAACGGTTACCTGGTACGTGGCCTGGACTATTATGTCCGCACCACCTTTGAGATAAAATCACCTGAACTTGGCGCACAGAGTACCGTGGCTGCCGGGGGCAGGTATGACGGGCTGGTAAAGATGCTAGGGGGTCCGGACCTGCCAGGCGTAGGCATGGCTGTAGGCGTTGAAAGGCTGCTGCTGCTAACCCCTGAGGTAGAACAGGAGGGGATTGACCTGTTCGTTGCCGCCCTTGGGAGGGAGGCCCGTGAAACCGTAACGCCCTGGATGGCTGAATGGCGCAGGCAGGGGTTATCGGTTGAGATGACATG
>JALWJV010000125.1 GCA_026996955.1 Deltaproteobacteria bacterium | reverse complement strand
ACCAACAAGGACCTTGAAGGGGAGATAGATACCACTGATGAGTGGATACGCACCAGGACAGGTATCCGTCAAAGATATATTGCCTCTGATGAGGAGCCCAATTCCTATCTGGCAGTGCAGGCATCAAAGAGGGCCCTTGAGATGGCTGGTGTCCGGGCTGCTGATCTTGATCTCATCATCGTAGGCACTCTTACCCCCGATATGCCCATGCCATCGGTTGCATGCCTGGTTCAAAAGGAGCTTGGTGCTGCAAGGGCAGGTGCCTTTGACCTTTCCGCCACCTGTTCAGGTTTCCTCTACGGTCTTTCAATAGCAGACAAGTTTGTGCGGGACAGACGCCGCATGAAGATCCTGGTTATAGGCAGCGAGGTGCTCTCACGCCGTGTAAACTGGGATGACAGGTCCACCTGCGTACTTTTTGGCGATGGAGCAGGGGCAGCAGTAGTTACAGGCACCAGAGAGCCGCGGGGGATTCTCTCAACTCACCTGCATGCAGATGGCAGTCTGTGGGAGTTTCTGACCATAAGGGCACTTGGCACAGCCCACCCTGTTACGCCGGAGATCCTTGATAAGGGGTGGCAGTATATAGAGATGAGCGGAAGGGATGTGTTCAAGAATGCAGTGCGGGCCCTTGAATCAGTAACCTGTGAGGCCCTTAAGGCAAACGACTGGACCCCTGAAGATGTGGACCTGCTGGTATGTCATCAGGCCAACATGCGTATTCTTGATTATCTGAGGGAAAGATTGGGACTGCCAGAGGAGAAGGTCTTTATCAATATCCACAAGTATGGTAATACCTCGGCGGCCAGTATCCCCATAGCACTTGATGAGGCGAATCGGTCTGGCAAGCTCAGGCCTGGAATGAATGTCCTTATGGTATCCTTTGGCGGCGGATTTACATGGGGTGCGGTTGCCATGAAATGGTAGTGCCTGGATGAGAGCAGCCGAACTGCTATAATCCTTCAGTAACAGGGCTTAAAATTAAAAAACGAATGTTTTAAACAGGATTATTTGAACCTAGATTGAGCGATTGCCGGATTTGCTGCAGATCCGCGAAAGAGGAATTCCCATAATAGTCGGCTATATGGGGATTCCTCTGACAAAGGAGATGCAGTAAATACGGCAATCCCGAAGGGTTTCAAAACTGGAAAGCTATAATTGACATAACTCCTTTTAATTTCATTGAAAAAACATTTTTCCAGATTTTGAAACGCTCAATCTAGGTTGAACATTTTTTTTCAGGATATTTTGACCATATCAAATTTTATGCTACGCTGGTATCCGTGTTTGTTGAATCTGGTTTCAGCAGAGAGATTTTTTGTTGGAGAAAGCCTGATCTGTTGTTAATGAACCTCTGAAGACAGGCGAGATAGAGTGGTCATGCCTAATTTGAGCTCTAATAATTAGGTCATGGAAATGAAACGGGCTAATCCCGTGATCAGCTACGAAAGAGAGATACTTTGATGTCCAAGGTCAATTACTTTCTCACCGAAGAGCAGGAAATGATAGTGGATCTGACCCGTCAGATCACAGAGGAGAAGATAATCCCGGTCAGAGCGGAGCTGGACAGGAATGAGGAATTCCCCTGGGACATAATGAAGGATCTGGCCCAGGCTGACCTGTTCGCTCTCTACATCCCTGAGGAATATGGCGGACTTGGGGGCGGCACCATGGAAAACTGCCTGGCTGTTGAGCAGCTTGCCAGGGGCTGTATTGCTGTCACCACCACCTTTGCTGCAAGTGCACTTGGCGGTTACCCCATACTTCTTTTTGGGACAGACGAACAGAAACAGAAATACCTCCCTGATGTTGCAGCAGGAAAGAAACTGGTTGCATTTGGCCTTACTGAGGCAAATGCCGGGAGCGATGCTGCAGGCATTCAGTGTACTGCCGTGGAAGATGGCGATTACTGGGTGCTGAACGGTACCAAGCAGTGGATTACAAGTGGTGGAGAGGCTGAGATCTACACCATTATAGCAATGACAGACAGAAACAAGGGCGCCCGGGGTGCCACTGCCTTTATTGTGGAAAAGGGTGATGAAGGCTTCAGCTTCGGAAAGAAAGAGAAGAAGATGGGGCTAAGGGCATCCTCCACCCGGGAGCTTGTGTTTAATGACTGCCGCATTCCCAAGGACAGGATCCTTGGCCGCCGTGGACAGGGTTTTATTATAGCCATGCGCACCCTGGACCTTGCAAGGCCAGGTATTGGTGCAATTGGTGTCGGGCTTGCCCAGGCAGCCCTTGATGAGTCTGTGAAGTATGCAAGGCAGAGGGTCCAGTTTGGCCAGCCCATCATATCATTCCAGGCAATTCAGCACATGCTTGCCGACATGGCAACATCCATAGAGGCAGCCAGGGCGCTGGTTTATGCAGTTGCCCGCACCATTGATGCCGGGGAAAAGAATTTTTCAAAGTTGTCTGCAATGGCAAAGCTCTTTCCCACTGACGTTGCCATGAAGGTCACCACAGATGCAGTGCAGATACTTGGCGGTTACGGATACATGCAGGACTATCCGGTTGAGAAGATGATGCGTGATGCCAAAATCCTTCAGATCTATGAGGGTACCAACCAGATACAGAGAAATGTTATTGGGCAGGCTCTAAACAAGGAGTACGCAAAGGAAGGCTGATACCAGCCATTATGTGCTGGACGCAGGCTTAAAACCCGCACCGCCTGAGTGGTAGCTTTTCATGGTCCTGGATGTTAAATGTGCCATTGGAGTAATATTAAGAGTTTATGAAAATCGCAGTTTGTATAAAACAGGTGCCTGACGCAAGTACCGTCAGGTTTGACAAGGAAAAGGGCACTCTTGTCCGTGAGGGAGTGGAGAGCGTAATCAACCCCTTTGACTATAATGCCATTGAGGCCGGACTTGCTCTGAAAGACCAGGTTGGTGGCGAAGTCTCGGTGCTAACCATGGGGCCGCCCCAGGCACAGGATGCCATCAGGGAGGCAATCTCTCTTGGTGTTGATAACGGTATCGTTGTCTCTGACCGTGCCTTTGCCGGTGCGGATACACTTGCCACCACATACACACTTGCAAAGGCAATAAACAAGCTGGGTGCATTTGACCTGGTCATCTGCGGCAAGCAGGCTGTTGATGGTGATACCGCACAGGTGGGGCCTGGGCTTGCCGTACGCCTTGGCATTCCCTGTGTGACCTGTGTTGATGATCTTGAGGTGCTGGAAGACGGCAGGAAACTGCGCCTTAAACGGATGTGCGAGCAGGGATATGATATCGTGGAGGTGGAACTGCCTGCGCTGATAACTGTCCTTGCCTCTCTGAATATCCCCCGGGTTCCTTCCCTTAAGGGTAAGATGAGGGCAAAGAAGGCGGATATTCCAATGCTCAGTGCAGAAGATATCGGGGCAGAGACCTCAAAGGTTGGGCTTGCAGGCTCTCCCACCCAGGTTGCAACCACCACAGTGCCAACATTTGATGCAAAACGTGAGATGCTTGAGGGCGAGCCTGAGGAACAGGTAGATGCCCTGATAGGAAAGCTTAAGGAAGCCGGGATATTATAAATGCTCACAGTAGATCTGGAAAAATGTATTGGCTGCGGCGAATGCGAGGATGCGTGTTCGTTTGGTGCCATAGAGGTTAAGGAAGACAAGGCGGTTGTTGACCTTGATAAATGTACCATGTGCGGTACATGTGTTGATACCTGTCCTGAGGGTGCGCTTGAGCTTGACAAGCAGGAGTCTGAAGCCTCAGGGATCAATCCCGATGAGTGGCGCGGTGTATGGGTAACTGCCGAATACAGGTTTGGTCAGACAGCACCTGTGACCTTTGAGCTGCTTGGAAAGGGCAGGGAGCTTGCCAATGAGCTGTCAGTTCCTCTGACTGCCGTACTGATCGGCAGTGGTGTCAGGCAGCATGCCCAGGAGCTTGTTGAGCGCGGGGCAGACCGTGTACTTGTGGTTGACCATCCTGAGCTTGAGCAGTTCAGGGATGATGTATTTGCAAGGATTGTCTCCGGTCTTGCCCGCAGGGAAAAGCCTGAGATTATCCTGGCCGGTGCCACTGCAATGGGCCGTTCCTACATTCCCCAGGTTGCCACAATGCTTGAGACAGGGCTTACTGCTGACTGTACCGAGCTTGAGGTACGGAAAGAAGACCGTGCACTGCTTCAGACCAGGCCTGCCTTTGGCGGTAATCTGCTTGCAACCATAGTATGTCCCAATCACAGGCCCCAGATGTCAACTGTCCGTCCACACGTTCTTAAGGCACTTGAGCCGGACGCATCAAGGCAGGGTGAAATAGTGGAAATCACACCCACTGATGAGGAGCTCTCGTCCCGTCTTAAGATAGTGGAATCGGTGATGGAAAAGGCAGAGGGCCCGGGCCTTGCTGATTCAGACATAGTAGTAGCTGCCGGAAGGGGCATGGAGAGTGAGAAGAATATGGCTCTTATCCACGAGCTTGCCGAGCTCCTTGAGGCAGGGGTAGGTGCATCTCGTGCAGTAACCGATGCCGAGTGGCTGCCGCACAGGGCACAGATAGGTCAGACAGGTGTTACTGTTTCCCCGAAACTTTATATGGGATTTGGCATAAGCGGTGCCATTCAGCATGTTGTAGGCATCCAGGGGGCAGATATGATTGTTGCTGTTAACAAGGACCCTGAAGCCCCCATATTCGACCTGGCAACCTATGGCATTGTCGGAGATGTCAAGACCATTCTTCCCCTCCTTATCAAGAAGATAAAGAAGGAACGGGGTGTTTAAGAGGACACTTTTATTTGTGTCCCGCACAGGATTTGAATTATGAAAGTACTTGAAGGAAAAAGGGCACTGGTTACAGGCGGCTCCAGGGGCATAGGCGCTGCAATATGCCTTGAGCTTGCCCGCATGGGTGCAGAGGTCTTTATAAATTTTGCTGGAAATACCGAGGCTGCAGAAAAGGTTTCAGCATCAATTGAAGCCCAGGGCGGCAGTGCCAGGCTAATGCAGTTTGATGTAGCGGATTCTGCTGCTTCCAGCAAGGCAATCAAGGGTGCCATAAAGGAACACGGGGCGTTCCACATCCTGGTGAACAACGCAGGCATAACCCGGGACGGCCTTCTTGCCCGCATGAAGGAGGCGGACTGGGACCGTGTTATTGAGGTGAACCTTAAAGGTGCATTTAACTGTACCCAGGCAGTTGCAATGGCAATGATGAAGGAACGCTGGGGCAGGATCATAAACATAAGCTCTGTGGTTGGTACAATGGGAAATCCCGGTCAGGCAAATTATGCTGCTACCAAGGCAGGGCTTGAGGGTTTTACAAAGTCTGTTGCTAGGGAGATGGCATCAAGGGGCATTACGGCAAATGCAGTTGCCCCTGGTTTTATTGAAACAGATATGACAGCCGAGCTTCCGGAAAAGATAAAAGAACAGCTTCTTGCCCAGATCCCCGCAGGACGTATGGGCTCCCCTGAGGATGTTGCCGCTGCAGTGGGCTTTTTGGCCTCTCCTGCAGCCCAGTACATCACAGGTCATGTTCTTCATGTCAATGGCGGCTTGGTGTGTGACTGATAAATCTACGTTTATATATGATACAGGAGGAAAACTATGAGTATTCAGGAAAAGATGATTGATATAATTGCAAGCCAGCTCAGTGTCTCCAAGGACAAGGTAGTGCCCCAGGCATCATTTGTTGATGATCTTG
>JALWJV010000124.1 GCA_026996955.1 Deltaproteobacteria bacterium | reverse complement strand
CAGGTGTTGTATCTGAAATTATAGAGTAAAATAATAATCAACTCAGTAAACAGCGGAGAGTGATGTGAGAGAGATAATCGCATTGCGTTGTACAGTTTGCAAGCGAAAGAACTATACAACCACAAAAAATAAGCGGACAATGCCTGACAAATTGGAGCTCAAGAAGTATTGTCCCTTTGACAGAAAACACACCTTGCACAAAGAGCATAAGAAATAATCACGGTATTATTTCAGCTGACTTCTGGCTAAAAGGTTGTGTGAATCGTTTTTTCTTGTTGCTTTAACCGGGCAACAGGGGTTAATTATAAAATGACGCAGGCCAGTAGCTCTAATGGTAGAGCACCGGACTCCAAATCCGGGTGCTGGGGGTTCGAGTCCCTCCTGGCCTGCCAATGTTTTTGAACAAATAAGATTCTGCCTCACAATGGGAGTCAGCAAGGGCTTCAGGGTAGACAAAAATACCGGAGCAGGAAGTGACAAAAAAACAGGTAAGGAGTCTAAAAAAAGGCAGTGACGCTACCCAGAGGGGGAAGCCGGCAAAGGAAAAGAAGAAGGCTGCTGCGGGTGTTAGCGTGCAGGAAAGTGCAGAACTTAGCGCTCCAGCACGATTCATACAGTTTTTAAAGGACGTACGGGTCGAGTTTGACAAGATCTCATGGTCAAATCGTAAAGAAACCATTACTCTTACGGTTGCCACCCTCTCCCTCACCTTTTTTATATCTGCTTACTTAGGATTGGTAGATATTGTCCTGTCTAAAATCGTAGGTTACCTGATCAACTAATCCCGGCCTGCATAATTTATTTGGTCTAAAGTGCTAGGATTCTTTCCTTGGAATGTTCCGAGAAGCAAAGAGTGGCTGCCGTATAAAAATCAGGCAACAGTTTCCGGTTGGGCAGGCAGCGGGCAGTCTTCGTTAGCATTTGGGTATATATATCAAAATCATATGATTTTGGTCAGGCAGTAAATTTATGGCAAAAAAGTGGTACATCGTACATACATATTCAGGTTTCGAAAACAGGGTTAAGCAGGCCCTGGAGGAGAGGATTAAACAGCATAATCTTCAGGAATACTTCGGTGATATTGTTTTGCCCATGGAGAAGGTTGTGGAGGTTGTCAAGGGCGAGAAGAAGACATCCTCTCACAAGGTCTATCCAGGCTACATACTGGTAAACATGGAGTTGAACAAGAGGTCCTGGCACCTTGTTCAAGACACTCCGAAGGTTACAGGATTTGTTGGCGGGCAGAATGATCCTGTTCCCCTCCCGGACGCCGAGGCAGAGAAGATTATCCAGCAGATGGAGGAACGCTCCATCAAGCCTGTGCCCAAGTACCATTACGAGAAGGACGACAAGGTTATTGTTACAGAGGGTCCTTTTGCCAACTTTCATGGTGTGATAGACGAGGTCAAGCCTGAGAAGGGCAAAGTACGTGTGCTTGTTTCAATTTTCGGTCGCTCAACACCAGTAGAGCTTGAGTTTGGGCACGTGCAGAAGGTTGGCTGAGAAAAGTAGATTTTGAGCTGATCCATACACTTGGTAGCAGTGGTCAGCTGGTAGGATATCAAGGAGAGTTTTATGGCTAAAAAGATTTCATCATATATAAAGTTGCAGATTCCGGCCGGGCAGGCTAATCCGTCTCCACCGGTGGGTCCGGCACTTGGTCAGCACGGCGTTAACATTATGGAGTTCGTCAAGGCCTTCAATGCCAAGACTGCTGATCAGGCAGGTATGATTATACCTGTGGTCATCACAGTTTATGCAGACCGCTCCTTCAGCTTTATTCTCAAGACGCCTCCTGCAGCGGTGTTGCTTAAGAAGGCAGCCAAGATAGAGAAGGGCTCAGGTACACCCAATGTTGAGAAGGTCGGGAAGGTCACGCGGGATCAGGTTCGTGAGATAGCTACCATCAAGATGCCTGACCTTTCAGCTGCTGACATAGATGCGGCAATGAGGACCATTGAGGGCACTGCCAGAAGTATGGGTATTGAAGTAGTTGGCTGATAGTGCAGGGCTGTCCCGCATTAAATATAGTCAAATTTTTAAGTTTGAGGTGAAATACCATGGCGCGTCATGGAAAAAAATATCTAGCAGTTAAAGCAAAGGTTGACTCCACCAGGAAATATTCTCTGGACGAGGCCGTATCCCTGGCCCTTGAAACTGCGTACGCAAAGTTCGACGAAAGTGTTGATATTGCCATCAAGTTAGGTGTCGATCCAAGAAAGGCTGATCAGAACATCAGAGGCTCCGTTGTGCTTCCGCACGGAACCGGGCGTACCGTAAAGGTGCTTGCCCTTGCCAAGGGAGACAAGGCCATTGAGGCCAAGGAGGCTGGTGCTGACTTTGTGGGCGCAGAGGACATGATAGAAAAGATCCAGAAGGAGGGCTGGCTTGATTTTGACAAGGTGGTGGCCACACCTGACATGATGGCCCTTGTTGGCAGAATAGGCCGTATCCTTGGCCCAAGGGGGCTTATGCCAAACGCAAAGACAGGCACAGTAACCATGGATATCGGCAAGGCTGTTAAAGATATCAAGGCAGGAAAGGTAGATTTCCGTGTTGACAGGGCCGGTGTAGTTCACGTGCCCATCGGCCGTGTATCTTTTGGTCAGGACAAGATAAAAGAGAATTTTTCTGCCATAGCAGATACCATTCTCAGGATGAAGCCTTCTACAGCCAAGGGAGCCTATGTAAGGAGCCTTGCCATTGCCACCACCATGGGACCGGGTGTGCGCATGGATACTGGTGAGCTCAAGGCTGCCGCAACTGCATAGTTTGTAAATCAGGTTTACCTTAATATGCCCCGGAACCGGTAATCCATTACCGTTCCGGGTTATACATATTGCGGATTCGAAGTTCGAATCCCGCGCCTTCAAGACGGGGATACCCCTGACGATGAAGGTTAGCGCAAAGCTCAAAGTCGAAAGCTGAAAGCTAAGGAGGGACAATCACGTCTTCCATTTATATTGAGCCTTCCGCTTTGAGCTATTTCACGAAAATGGCTGCGATGCAGTCATTCAAGTCAAAGACAGTAGGTACCCTGTGGTTTAATGAACAGCAAGTGCTGTTCTCCTACCGAGACGGGCGTGACCTATGCCTTTGGCAGTAAAATAAACTGCCTCGGCAGAAAGGGGGGATACATTTGGCAATTTCAAGAGACAAAAAGGAAGCCATAGTTGCCGAACTTAAGGACAAGTTCAGTCGCGCATCTATAGTAGTAGTGGCTCAGTCTCCAGGATTGACAGTCTCTGCAGCCGATGATCTTAGAAGGAAGATCAGGGAAGCAGGTGCTGATTACAAGGTGGCCAAAAACACCTTGGTAAAGATAGCAGCCAAGGGCACTGATGTGGAGAGTCTTGAGGAATTCTTTACCGGGCCAAATGCCTTTGCAATCGGCTATGATGATCCGGTTGCGCTGGCAAAGGTGCTGGTGGAGTTCAAGAAGGAAAACGAGGTGCTGCAGATCCGCGGAGGCATGCTTAATGGCACTATGATTGATGAGAAGGCCATTGAGGCGCTGGCCAAGCTGCCAAGCCGCGAAGTTCTTATTGCGCAGATGCTGTCTGTACTGGTTGCTACTCCAACCAAGTTCGTGCAGGTACTTTCCGGCATTCCAAGAAAGCTTCTCTATGCATTACGTGCCATAGAAGAATCCAAACAGTAATGGTATGGATGAAATTGTGTCTGATTAAAAAGACCGTGATCAATAGTTCCATACTCAACTAAAGAAAAAATAATAAAAAAATTTGCATATATTCAGGAGGCAATATTAAAATGGCTGTTACAAAAGAAGATGTTATTGAATTTATATCAAATATGACTGTTCTTGAGCTTTCAGAGTTTATTTCTGAGCTTGAGGAAAAATTCGGCGTTACTGCTGCAGCACCTGTTGCAGTTGCAGCTGCCGGTGCAGCTCCTGGTGGTGACGCAGGCGGTGCAGCTGAGGAAGAGAAGACAGAATTTGATGTCATCCTTAAAGACTTTGGAAGCCAGAAAATCAAGGTT
The DNA here is from genome assembly GCA_026996955.1 of Deltaproteobacteria bacterium. Taxonomy (GTDB): domain Bacteria; phylum Desulfobacterota; class Dissulfuribacteria; order Dissulfuribacterales; family QOAL01; genus S144-17. Next base: position 16,751 of record JALWJV010000124.1, on the reverse strand, counting down.
ATCAAGGAAGTACGTGCGGTTACCGGCCTGGGTCTCAAGGAGGCCAAGGAGCTTGTTGAAGGTGCTCCTTCAACAGTTAAAGAGGCAGTCTCCAAAGAAGAGGCCGAGAAGATCAAAGAGCAGATTGAGGGCGTTGGTGCCACTATCGAGATCAAGTAACCATCTGAAACATAATAGTCCGTCTGGACTGAATCTTCATGGTGCCGGTTCGTTATGTTCAGTTCGCTATGATCAGTACACTGTAATCATTGAGCCATAAAAGACATCATGAGGAGCCGTTCCGTAACAGGACGGTATAAATTGTGTCAAACTCAACGGAAAGCGCCGGGTTAAATAGCCAGGCGCTTTCCGTCGTGATGAACTTCCTGTATTTAACTTCTAACTTCCCCTGAGAAATCCATATGTTAAAACTTCAGACGCTTCCTGTTAGAAAGTCCTTCAGCCGGGTAAAGAGGGTTATAGATACCCCGCATCTTATTGAGCTGCAGCAGAGGTCATATACCCAGTTTCTTCAAAAAGATGTGGCTCCTGAAGCACGTGAAGATACCGGCCTTCAGGCCGCCTTTCAGAGCGTGTTTCCCATTACTGACTTCACCGGTGCGTCCTCTCTGGAATTTGTGCAGTACAGCATTGGCGAGCCCAAATACACTGAGTGGGAATGTCTGGCAAAGGGCGTGACCTATGAAGCGCCCATGAAGATTGTTGTCCGTCTCCTGTCCTATGATGTTGACAAGGAAAGCGGTGTGCAGAGCATCAGGGATATCAAGGAGCAGGAGATCTACTTTGGCGCCTTGCCGCTAATGACACGCACAGGCACCTTTATCATCAACGGCACAGAGAGGGTTGTTGTAAGTCAGCTTCAGCGTTCGCCCGGTGTCTTCTTTGACCATGACAAGGGTAAAAGCCATGCAAGCGGCAAGCTCCTTTACTCAGCCAGGATTATTCCTGTAAGAGGGTCGTGGATTGATTTCGAATTTGATGCCAAGGATATACTGTACGTCAGGATCGACCGCCGGCGCAAGTTCCCTGCCACTGTAGTTCTCAAAGCCCTTGGTTATACAAACAGGGATATCCTCAAGACATTTTACAAGTGGGATACCTATGAATTTGACGGAAGGCTCATCTACAGGAAGGTAAATCCCGAGACCATGGTTGGTCAGCGAGCCACAGTAGATGTTATCAATCCGGATACCGGAGACGTGCTGGTCAAGGCCAACCGCAAGTTCTCCCGCACCATGATGAGGAAGTTCGATGATCTTGGAGTTACCAGGGTCCCTGTTGATGAGGAGAATGTGGTTGGGCTTGTAACAGCAGAGGATATTGTTGATCCCCAGACCGGCGAGGTAATCATCCCTGAAAACACACAGCTGGTGCCTGATGATCTTGTGAAGCTCAGGGAGGCCGGGATCAGGGAGTTCAACACACTCTTTATTGATGGCATCACCGTAAGTTCCTCTGTCCGGGATACCCTTCTGCTTGACAAGGTATCTGATCAGGAGGAGGCCATCCTTGAAATTTACCGCAGGCTCAGGCCAAGCAGCCCTCTTATTATGGAGGTGGCCGAGAAGTTTTTCCACAGCCTGTTCTTTAATCCGGATACGTATGATCTGTCCGAGGTTGGCCGTTACAAGATGAATCAGCGTATCAACCTGGACACCCCGCTTTCACAGCGTGTGCTCACCAAGGAAGATATACTTGAGACTGTAAAGGAGCTTGTGCGGCTAAAGGACACAAGGGGGCCGGTAGATGATATTGACCACCTTGGTAACAGGCGTGTGCGCTCTGTTGGTGAGCTTATTGAAAACCAGTACCGCATCGGTCTTGTCCGCATGGAACGAGCCATCAAGGAGCGGATGACCCTCCAGGAGATGGAGGCGCTGATGCCTAACGACCTGGTGAATCCCAAGCCTGTAAGCTCGGTTATAAAAGAGTTTTTTGGCTCAAGTCAGCTCTCCCAGTTCATGGATCAGACCAATCCTCTTTCAGAGGTCACCCACAAGCGCCGTCTCTCTGCACTTGGACCAGGAGGTCTTTCAAGGGAGCGTGCCGGCTTTGAAGTAAGGGACGTTCATCCAACCCACTACGGCAGGATATGTCCTATCGAGACCCCTGAAGGTCCCAATATCGGCCTCATCGTTTCCCTCAGCAGTCTGGCAAGGATAAATGAATATGGCTTCCTGGAGACCCCGTACCGCAAGGTTATAGACGGAAAGGTTGCCAACAACGTAGTTTACATGACTGCAACTGAGGAAGAGGAAGAGACCATTGCCCAGGCTACCATCAATATTGACGACGAGGGGCATATCCTCGACAAGTCTGTTGGTGTCAGGCGCAAAGGTGAGTTCCTCATGGTTCCTGCCGAAGAGGTTACGGCTGTTGACGTAGCGCCGAATCAGCTAGTCAGTGTTGCAGCAGGACTGATTCCATTCCTGGAAAATGACGATGCCAACAGGGCACTCATGGGCTCAAACATGCAGCGACAGGCAGTTCCTCTCCTTGTTTCCGAGGCGCCCATAGTGGGTACAGGGCTTGAAAAGACCGTTGCCCATGATTCCGGAGTTGCCATTGTGGCAAAGCGTGACGGCTGGGTGGAGTACGTAGATTCCAGAAGAATTGTTGTAGGCTATGAAGAGGATAAGGAAAATAACCTGCCCATTGAGGTAGAAATACATAAACTTACCAAATATCAGAAATCAAACCAGACAACCACACTGAACCAGACTCCCATTGTTCATCCCGGGCAGAAGGTGAAAAAGGGCGAGGTGCTGGTGGATGGGCCTTCAACACGGTATGGAGAGCTTGCACTTGGCAAGAACGTGATGGTGGCCTTTATGCCGTGGTGTGGCTACAACTTTGAGGACGCCATTATTGTTAATGAGCGTCTTGTTAAGCAGGACGTCTATACCTCGGTTCATATTGAGGAGTTTGAAGTAGAGGCCAGGGACACCAAGCTTGGAAAGGAAGAGATTACCAGGGATATTCCCAACGTAGGTGATGAAGCCCTGCGGAACCTTGACGATTCAGGGATTGTACGCATTGGTGCTGAGGTAAAAGCCGGTGATATCCTTGTGGGCAAGGTTACGCCAAAGGGTGAGACCCAGCTTTCCCCAGAGGAAAAGCTGCTCCGTGCCATTTTTGGTGAGAAGGCAGGGGATGTCAAGGATACCTCTCTCAGGGTGCCCCCGGGTGTAAATGGTGTTGTAATTGATGCAAAGGTGTTCTGCCGCAAGGGTGTTGCCAAGGATGAACGCACCCAGGAGCTTGAGGATATGGAGATTGCCGATATCCTCAAGGACCAGGAGGACGAGATCACTGTCATTAGGCGAAATGCCCTTAAGAAGCTGGTGAAGTACCTTGAGGGCAAAAAGCCCTCTGTTGATATAACTGACCGTCACGGAAAGGTGTTGCTCAAGGCTGGTGAGGAGATTACAGCCGAGGCCCTGGAAGATGTCCCCTTCAGCAGGTTGAGGGACATTATCCTTGAGGGCAGAAACACTGCTGATCCCACTGTTGCTGATATTCTTGACTGGTATGATGCAGAGATTGTCAGAATTCGGGAATACTTTGATACAAGAATAGAGCGCATCAAGAAGGGCGATGATCTACCACCTGGTGTAATAAAAATGGTGTGTGTCTATGTTGCCATGAAGAGAAAGCTCTCTGTTGGCGACAAGATGGCAGGACGCCACGGAAACAAGGGTGTTGTCTCAACAATCGTTCCAGAGGAGGACATGCCCTACTTTGAGGATGGCACTACTGTGGATATCGTGCTTAATCCCCTTGGCGTTCCATCCCGAATGAATGTAGGGCAGATCCTGGAGATTCACCTGGGCTTTGCCGGACGCAGGCTCGGAGAAAAGATTGCCGAGATGGCCCGCCAGTATCAGATAGACAAGATCAAGGAAGAGTTGAAAAGTATCTACTCTGCCGAGCAGCTGGAAGAGCTAATAGGCAATATGAGTGATGAAGAGATCAGGGAGCTTGCCCTTGAGCTTCAGCGGGGAATCCCCATGGCAACCTCGGTCTTTGACGGTGCCAGCGAAAATGACATACGCAGGCTGCTTGTGCAGGCCGGGGAATCCGAGCTTGGCCAGGTAACCCTCTATGATGGCTTTACAGGAGAGCCTTTCTCTGAAAAGGTCACAGTGGGAATTATGTACATGCTCAAGCTCCATCACCTGGTTGCTGACAAGATTCACGCCCGTTCAACTGGTCCATACTCCCTTGTTACCCAGCAGCCCCTTGGCGGTAAGGCGCAGTTTGGTGGTCAGCGTCTTGGTGAGATGGAGGTCTGGGCAATGGAGGCCTATGGTGCTGCCTACTCACTCCAGGAGTTCCTTACTGTCAAATCTGACGACGTTCTTGGGCGCTCCCGTATGTATGAGAAGATAGTAAAGGGCAACAACTTCCTGGAGGCCGGCCTTCCCGAGTCATTTAATGTACTTGTCAAGGAGCTGAATGGCCTCTGTATGGATATTGATCTGTTGGAATAGGTACTGTTTTTCTGTAATAGACTGATGAAGTTCAGTTAATATCTTCTGTCTCAGGACAATCACTCATAAACTGCCCAAGGCAGTTTATGAGTGTGGATATAAAATTTTTCTGCCTTAAGGGCAGGTTACAAACATTGGCATTATTTCAGGCAGTACAACATACTGGGGCATAATGCGCAGTGTTTGATCACAGAGAGGTTTATTAATGGACGACCTTTTATCTTTGTTTACCAAGCCAAAGGACCCGTTGAGCTTTAAGGCCGTACGGATTTCCGTTTCATCTCCTGAAAACATAATGAAGCGTTCCCATGGCGAGGTGAAACAGCCGGAAACCATCAACTACCGTACCTTCAAGCCGGAGCGTGAAGGCCTGTTCTGCGCAAAGATCTTCGGACCTGTGAAGGATTACGAGTGCCTGTGCGGTAAGTACAAACGGATGAAGCACAGGGGCGTAGTCTGTGAAAAGTGCGGTGTTGAAGTCATTCAGTCAAAGGTGCGCCGTGAGCGCATGGCTCATATCTCCCTTGCCGCACCTGTTGCCCACATCTGGTTTCTGAAGAGTCTTCCAAGCAAGATAGGTTCCCTGCTTGACCTAACCCTGAAGGAGCTTGAGAGGGTACTTTATTTTGAGTCTCACATCGTTATTGATTCCCAGCTTCCTGAGCTGCCGGTGGGGACCCTGCTCTCAGATGAGGCATATCATCAGAATCTTGAACAGTTCGAGGGGCGTTTTGAGGTAGGAATAGGCGCAGAGGCAATCTATACCCTGCTCTCAAGGCTTGATCTTGAGTCCCTCTCCCGAGAGCTCAGGGAGGATATGCAGACCACCCGTTCAGAGGCAAAGCGCAAGAAACTGGGCAAGCGTCTCAGGGTTGTTGAGGCATTCCGCGATTCCGGTAACCGTCCTGAGTGGATAATCCTGAATATTGTACCTGTTCTCCCCCCTGATCTGCGGCCCCTGGTGCCCCTTGATGGCGGAAGGTTTGCCACCTCTGACCTCAATGACCTGTACAGAAGGGTCATCAACAGGAACAACCGCCTGAAGAGGCTCATGGACCTTGACGCGCCAGAGATCATTATCCGCAATGAGAAGCGCATGCTCCAGGAGGCAGTTGATGTGCTTCTTGATAACGGCAGGCGTGGCAGGGTTGTTACTGGGCCTAACAAGAGACCCCTGAAATCCCTTTCTGACATGTTAAAGGGAAAGCAGGGCAGATTCCGCCAGAATCTCCTTGGAAAGCGTGTGGATTACTCCGGCCGTTCGGTTATCGTAGTTGGTCCGGACCTGAAACTCCAGGAGTGCGGGCTTCCAAAGCAGATGGCCCTGGAGCTGTTCAAACCCTTTATATACAACAAACTTGAAGAGAAGAAACTTGCCACCACCATCAAGAGCGCCAAGAAGATGGTTGAAAAGGAGCTTCCCGAGGTGTGGGATGCCCTTGACGAGGTGGTCAAGGAGCACTGTGTTCTGCTCAACCGTGCCCCCACCCTCCACAGGCTTGGAATCCAGGCCTTTGAGCCTGTGCTGGTGGAAGGAAAGGCAATCAGGCTCCATCCCCTGGTATGTGTTGCCTACAACGCCGACTTTGACGGTGACCAGATGGCGGTCCACCTGCCGCTTTCTGTAGAGGCACAGACAGAGGCCAGGGTCCTGATGATGTCCACCAACAACATCCTCTCTCCTGCCCACGGCGAGCCTATAATTCTTGCCACCCAGGATATAGTCCTTGGTATCTACTACATGACCAGGGAGAGGCTTGGCGCAAAGGGAGAGGGCAAGTGTTTTGCCTCAAGAAATGAGGTGATCCATGCCTGGAGCACAGGTGTTGTGCATCTGCAGGCAAAGATAAAGGTGCGCATAAAGGGTGAGCTTGTGGACACCACGGTTGGCCGGGTGCTGTTATCTGATGTTGTACCTGACGAGGTGCCGTTTGAGCAGATGAACCGGGTGCTCCGCAAAAAGGATCTGGCAAAGCTTATTGACATGAGCTATCGCCTTGCAGGGGCAAAGAAGACCTGTATCCTTGCAGACCGCCTGAAGGAGGTTGGATACAGGTATGCCACCATTGCCGGTATTTCCATTGGCATCAATGACATGAAGATACCGGTGAGCAAGGAAGAGATTATTGAAAAGGCCCAGAAAGAGGTGGATGAGGTCCAGGAGCAGTATGATGAGGGTCTCATTACGGTTGGCGAGCGGTATAACAAGGTGGTTGATATCTGGAGCCGTACCACTGATGAAGTCGCCAAGGAGATGATGGAGGATATTACTTACGATTACTACCGCACTCCGGAAGGCGAAGTTATACCCACTCCAAGTTTCAACCCCATCTATATCATGGCAGATTCAGGCGCCAGGGGCTCTAAGGACCAGATCAGGCAGCTTGCAGGAATGCGCGGTCTCATGGCCAAACCCTCTGGAGAGATTATTGAAACGCCAATCAAGGCAAACTTCAGGGAGGGCTTAAGCGTCCTGGAGTACTTTATCTCCACCCACGGCGCCCGCAAGGGTCTTGCTGATACTGCCCTTAAAACCGCTAACTCAGGTTATCTTACCAGGCGCCTTGTGGATGTAGCCCAGGACTCCACCATTACCATGGAGGACTGTGGCACCATTGATGGCATCGAGATGGAACACCTCATGGAGGGCGGTGAGATCATTCAGCCTCTGGGTGAACGTATCCTTGGCCGTGTAGCACTTATGGATATTGTTGATCCTGTTTCAGGCGAGGTCCTGGTGAAATCCAATGAGGATATTGATGAAGAGGCCATCAAGAAGATAGAAGAAGCCGGCATCTCAAAGGTAGAGATCAGGTCTGTGCTTGCCTGCCGTGCGCCATTTGGTGTGTGTGCGAAGTGTTACGGCAGGGATCTTGCCCGTGGCCGCGGTGTTGTCCTGGGTGAGGCAGTGGGAATAATTGCTGCTGAATCCATTGGTGAGCCGGGTACACAGCTTACCATGCGTACATTCCATATCGGTGGTACTGCCAGTGGTAAGGTTGAGCAGGCCGAGATCCATGCCCGCAGTAATGGTACTGTCAAGTTTGAGCGCATGAATATGGTCCGCAATCCCCAGGGCCGCAATGTAGTGCTTAACCGTAACGGTGAGATTGTAATTGTAGCCCCTGATGGAAGGGAGAGGGAGCGTTATCCCATTATTTACGGTGCTGAACTTATGGTTGAAGAGGGCCAGGAGGTTGAACCTGGTCAGCTTCTGGCCCAGTGGGATCCGTTTACTGTGCCAATCCTCACCGAGGTCTCCGGAAAGGTTAAGTACGGTGACCTTATAGAGGGCGCTACCATCCAGGAGAAGGTTGACGAGGTTACAGGAAAGGTCAGCCGCGTTGTTATTCAGCACAAGGCCGCTGATTATCGTCCGCGTATCTCAATCAAGAACGAGAAGGGGCGTACCAAAAAGGTTGGTGAATTCAAGAGCGAGGCCAGATACCTCCTGCCGGTAGGTGCGATTATTACGGTAAATGAAGGTGAGATGGTTGAGGCCGGTACCGCACTTGCCAGGATTCCACGTGAGACAACAAAGACAAAGGATATTACAGGTGGTCTTCCCAGGGTCGCCGAGCTGTTTGAGGTCCGCAAGCCCAAGGAGTATGCAATAATTGCAGATATTGATGGTGTTGTATCCTTTGGCAAGGAGATCAAGACCAAGCGCCGTCTCATTATCACTCCAGAATACGGTGAGCCTCGGGAGTATCTGATACCGCGTGGCAAGCACATTAACGTCCATGAGGGCGATTATGTCCGGGCCGGTGAGCAGCTTATCGACGGTGTAGTAAATCCCAACGATATTCTCAGGGTCAAGGGTGTCAAGGAGCTGGCACGTTATCTGGTGAATGAAATCCAGGAGGTTTATCGTCTCCAGGGTGTTAAGATAAATGACAAACATATCGAAGTCATTGTTCGCCAGATGCTTCGCCGTGTGCGCATAACAAGCGTCGGGGACACCAGCTTCATGCTGGATGAACAGGTTGAGGTGCCCAAGTTCGAGGAGGAAAACCGCCGTGTTATGGCAGAGGGCGGAGAGCCTGCCAATGCAGAGCCCATGCTGCTTGGTATCACAAGGGCGTCACTTACCACTGACAGCTTCATCTCAGCAGCCTCATTTCAGGAGACTACGAAGGTGCTTACTGATGCATCAATTGCCGGAAAGGTGGATCACCTCAGGGGTCTTAAGGAAAACGTAATAATGGGGCGTCTAATCCCTGCTGGAACCGGCCGGGTTTTCTATGAGGAGAAGGAACGTAGACGTTCAAAAAAGGCTGCATAGGAAACTGGTGCAGGTATTCAGTACAATGAAGTGGCTGGTGCTGTAATGGTACTGGCCTGTGTGATGGAAAGAAGGCCCTGACATAATATGAAAATAAAGATAAGCAGGGGCACTGGAGAGGCTGCCAAAAATGCCAAGCGCAAGGTGGCTGTGCCTGAACATGTGCAGGATATCGTAAAGAACCTGCAAAAAAAATATGATCTTGACTTTGAGGCTGTAAAGATCAAGGGAAGGGAGTTTTATTTCCTCCACCTTGCCGATATAGAGCCTCTGGTAGCCGGAAAGGATATCTTTGCCAATACTTCGGAGTTTCCGTTCTGGGTAAAGATATGGGAGGCTTCCCTTGTAATGGCAAATCTTATGGCTGCCATGCCTGTAAAGCCCGGCAGGAGAGTGCTTGAACTGGGCTCAGGGCTTGCTGTGGCAGGACTGGTAGGTGCAGCCTGTGGTCATGATGTCACCATTACGGACTACGAAGACGAAATCATGGATTTTGTCCGCGTGTCCGCAGCTGTTAACGGGTGCGAAGATAATGCCCACACCGCAACCCTTGACTGGCTCAAGCCCTCGGATATTGGGGAATTTGATGTGATAATAGGCTCCGAGGTGCTTTTCCATGAACGGTTCTTTCAGCCCCTGCTGGACTGCTTCAAAAGGTACCTGAAGCCTGGTGGCGTTATCTATATGGCGCATGATAAGCGGCGAAAAAGCCTTGCACCATTTTTAAAGATGTGTGAGGATAGTTATGTAATTGCAGCGCAGCAACAGATTATGAAGTCCAAGGGGGAGACCCTGGAGATAGTCCTTACCAGGATGCTGCCTAAATAGAGTGTGATGTTTGTGAATTACCCCTCCATCTGATTGGAGGCGTGAAGATATGGGCCGCAGACTATTTCAAAATGTCTGCGGCCCTTTTGCGTTTAATCCGGAGATTTACTTAATTGTTCCGATTTGTGATTGGTTATCATCAATGGGCTGGTTCCGCTATTGATGACAGTCAGTCCTGCCATAGTCATTCAGGAAAAGTCCCAGGTCTGCCCCATCCACTACGCCGTCATCGTCAATATCACCGTAGCAGTAGTTTGGCTGGACTATCTGCAGGTAGTAGTGATCATCAAAGGTTGCCGCCTTGATGTAGTGGAAGCCGTCGGTGGTGCGTGCAACTGCTCTCAGGTGGAACTGGTATGCGCATCCAGGGTCCTGCCACGGTATCAGGTGGTGGGCGTTCATGGCCGCTTGGGAGTCAAACGTAGCATTTTCCACCCCTGTCCATAGAGGCGGGCTTACATCATGTGAACCAACGTATTGGTCTTTTACAATATAACCAGCGCTTCTGTTTTTCCCATATAATACAGACAGGGTGTAATCCCTCAGGAAACCGTTGGGATGACGGGCTGTAATATTGAATTTCAGATTTTCCGTTGTTGATGCAAGGTTGATGATGCTGCATTCATCTATTGGATTGTCATTGTTATCCATGACGACATTGATCCTGGCCTCAACCGGAGAGTTGTCTATGCGAAGAATAAGCGAGTCAACGGTTTTTAAGGTAACCTTGTTAAGATACGCATCATAGGCTTCCACGGTAAGTATATATGTTCCATTGGCAAGACCAGTTGTGTTCCATGCAATTTTGAGGTCCGGATGACTCCAGTATCCGTTATCAGTGCGTTTGTACAGCCCCCTCAGACCCTTCCAGTTTGGCAGTGGTCCTATTAGTTCTCGTGTTGATGTTATGGTGCCATCGGCATTTATGGTATATAGGACTTTTTTCAGCGAGTCTTCCAGTGGAGAGTAGCTGGAGAATCCCCAGATGTTCCACCTTGCCAGCATCACCCTGTAATAGCGCACATTGGTGTCATTTGTTCCAAACAGGCCGCTTATCCAAAGCCTGCCGCCAAAGGGTGCGTCGGTATATTGCGGAATATAGAGATCAGATGCTGCATCAGGAGACACATTGGCAAGGCCGCGCTGGGCCCCTCCCTGTGTAATCTCTGAAGCAGGAATATTGCCAACGGTGGTGAAGACGAAACCTGAAGAAAGGCTCACGTTCCCGGTGCTTATGGAGCCATCTGGTCCACCGTATGCCCCCATGTCATTCCTGGTTCCGTCTATGTCATTGTAAAGGGGGTTAGGGTCACCTGCATCAATGCATGGAGACTCTTCGTCAAGGTAGTATCCCCTTACGAAGTTGGATGTGGGAGGTACAAGTTGTGGGTCCTGTGAAATATCACCTGTGCCGGGTGATGCCACGCCGTCAGATTGGGAATCATAGTCCCGCCAGGTATTACCAAATACATCATTGTATGATATTTGGGGCGTTCCGCCATGTGATGCCGAGATTCCCGAGACATTGAACGCAAATATGTTGTTTTTGATCACTGGTGATGACTTGTAGCACCATATGCCCGAATCGTCATTGTGTACAACAGTGTTGTTTATAAAACGTGTTCCGCTGGAATCTTCCCATCCTATATAGACTCCTACTCCACTTGTTCTGGATATGATATTGTTAGTGATCAGAGGCGTAGAGTTAAGACTTATAATGCCATAGTTCAGATAGGCATTATCATTTCTGCCATTCAAGGTGATTATGTTATTGCGGATTATAGTTGATGAGGCGCCGGTTATTCTTATGCCGTTTAAATTGTTGGTCACAAGGTTATTGCTGATTACAAGGTTTCCCCCGTTAATCCTTATGCCGGCGTAAGAGGTAGAATCCTGTCCGCTGTCAATAACCGTGAAACCGTCAAAGATAGCATCTGTAACACCGTTTGCGTAAACCGTATTTCCGTTTCGGTTCCCACGGATAGTGGTTTTGTCAAAACCGGCTCCTAATATCCTTATGCCACTCTTTAGAGTGATGTTCTCCCGGTACTCACCTTCTTTTACCAATATCGTATCGCCTGCGGATGCGGCATTGATGGCATCCTGAATATGTGTAAAGTCAGCACCGGGATCGTCATCTACAGTGTGGGTGGCGGCCAGCACCGGTAATGTAAAGATTATTAATAGCCACAAAAGCAATGCCGGAATGGTACGGGAAAAATTCATGGTGTCCTCCTTTGTGTTCCTCGTTTTGCATGGTAGGCCGTCCTTTCTGGAATGGAAATCCATGAAAGTACGGGGGGAAGGTGGGTAAGTCTTCTTATAGAAGATGTAACAGATATAGAACCTGTTAATTAAGTGTACGACTGATTGTTGAAAAATGTCAAGAGTACACGGGAAGAGATTTTCATCACAGCACTGTCTGCCTAAAGTGTGATTATCTGAAACTCTCCATTGGCGGGTTTTGGAATTGATGGAATGTGGTCAATACTTAGACCTTGCAGGGCCACAAGTGCCGTCTTGATGGCTATCCAGTGGGAGATGACCAGAATATTTGCTGGCTTCGTCATGATGGCAGCGATTTTTTTTAAGGTGCTTACCATGCGCGCCTGCAGCTGCATATAGGTCTCTCCGCCTCTTGAAGGCGTGTACAGAGAGGGACAGTGCCAGAAGTTGTAAAACTCTTCAGGCCATTTCTGTTTCACTTCACTGAATGTTAATCCTTCCCATTCCCCCAGGGATATTTCATTAAGCCCAGCATCAATTCCCTTTGTAATGTTTATGCCGTTAATGCATATTTCAAGGGTCTGGCATGCCCTGCCAAGTGCACTGCTTATGGCAAGATCAAGGCCGCGTTTGGCAATAACAGGGTCAGCAAGCAGTTTTTCCCTGAGAAGCACTGCCTGATCCCTGCCTCTTGAGGTGAGTGGTGAGTCTTTCTGGCCCTGCATTCGTTTTTCAACATTCCACTCTGTCTCGCCGTGGCGGGCCAGGTATATTCTTGTGGTTTTCATGCGTTGTATTTCGTTCCTAAAAGTATTATTCTTGCCTGATTATCTTTTCTGGTTACCTGAACTGAGTGTTTCAGAAGTTTGAATAAATGATTTAATAAATAGAGTTACGTCTATCATATTGTTCAATGGTAATCCAGGGGATAGGGAGGGAGAATGCCAAGGCAGGAAAAGGAACATATAAAGCGGATTGCAGATTCCATTAAAGACAGCCTGAAGTTAGCTGACAGTGGCGATGCAGAGGCTGTAAAAAAGGGAAAAAGGTTTACAAGAGAGGACATTCAATTCATCCTAACCATGTTGGGGGTCACCTTTCTCTTTTCTGTACGGGGAGGGGAGATACCAGGCGCCATTTTAGCAACATTCCAGCAGGTTTTTCTCTCGGTATTTTATGGCTTTGGAACTGTATTCCTTGGAATCGGGCTTACCAAGAAGATGTTCAAGTACGATCCTACACGGGTGCAGATTGTAAGATGGGCAATGGGGCTTGCGCTGTTCTTTGCTGTCAGCCAGTTTATGCACGAGGGATTTCTGCTTTTTACAGGGCAGATGCCACCAAAGCCATAACCTGCAGCTTAAACATTAAACCTGAAGTTGATAACATCACCGTCCTGCACGATATAGTCCTTGCCTTCAAGCCTTACGTTGCCTGCCTTCTGGGCAGCGGTATGGCTTCCTGCCTCCATGAGATGTTCGTATGATACCACCTCTGCCCTTATGAAACCCTTTTCAATATCTGAATGAATTACACCTGCAGCCCTGGGCGCCGGTGTGTTCCTGCGTATTGTCCAGGCCTTTACCTCATCAGGCCCTACGGTGAAGAATGAGATTAACCCCAGGAATTCATAGGATTTCCTGATTAGAATACTGGTGGCAGACTCCTGAAGCCCCATGTCTTCCCTGAACAGCTCTGCCTCCTCATCAGAGAGTTGCGAAAGTTCCATCTCAAGCCTTCCCTTGAGCTCGATCATTATCACACCCTCTGGAAGCTCAAGTTTGACCGCTCCTGGCTCTGCCTCCTCATCGCTGTTGAGTACCACAATACACGGTTTGGCTGAAAGAAATGCATAGCCTCGAAGCAAAGGGTCTGTGGCTATCTCAGGAAACGCTCTGAGGGCCTTGCCGCTGTCCAGGATTTCCCTTGCCTTTTTCAAGAGTTCCAGCTCCTTGGGGTTGCCCTTTTTTGCCTTGGTTATCTCCTTCTCCAGTTTTTCAACCCGTTTTTCCACTGTCATAAGGTCGGAGAACACAAGTTCAGATTCCAGTGCGTCAAAATCATCCTGGGGTGTTGGCGGCTCACCGGCAAATTCAAAGTTCCTGACCACGTTTACAAGGGCATCAACCGGCCGAAGCAGGCGCAGCAGCTCATCAATGGATGATTCTTTGGCATCACGCGCTGACAGGCTGCCACCGATATCCACATAACGTACCTGTGCAGGGGTGGTCTTTTTGGGATTGTACATGGCACTGAGCTTTTCAAGCCGCTGGTCCGGTACCTGGACTACTGCAAGGTTGGGGTCTTTCTTTCCCCCCTTGAATGCCGAAACCTCTGCTTCACTTCCTGTAAGCGCGTTAAATACTGTTGTTTTGCCTGATGCAGGCAGACCTACTATACCGATTTCCATGGAGTGGTTCCTTGTTGTGTCTTATTCTTCGTGACACGGCGTGGTATCGCCGTTTATTTTGTCCAATGCGTGGTGCAGGATAGGCATTATCACCTCCATGCCCTCCTTGACACCGCTGGGGCTGCCAGGAAGGTTGATTATCAGCGTGCGCCCCCTGACACCTGCCACTGCCCGTGAGAGCATGGCACGGGGTGTTGATTGCAGCCCCTTGAGGCGCATGGCCTCTGCAATGCCCGGGATCTCCTTGCTTAATATCTGTGAGGTGGCTTCAGGTGTAACATCCCGGGGCGAGACTCCGGTGCCCCCTGTCGTTATAATCATGTCAAGATTTCGTTCATCAACCCATTCAACCAGCAGTGCTGCTATCCTTACCGTATCGTCCGGCACTGTGGCTGTGTACCCTACCTCAAAACCTTCCAGGTTATCAAGGAGTTCTCTTATCAGGGGCCCTGTGGTGTCTTCCCTGGTGCCTTCGCATGCGCTGTCGCTTACCGTAACAATACCTGCTATGTATATTTTGTCCTTGTTGTCAGTCATATTTTACCTTTGTCTGAATTCACATCCACAAAAAAGGACACGGAGGATAGTGTCTCCGTGTCCTGGAATTACCTTAAATGGGTGTTGGTTTTAAGGCGCAGCCTCTTTTGGCTGACCTTATTATTGACTGCTTCTATGACTCCTCTTCGGCCTTTGCGGCAGCCACAATTTTTTCCACCATGTTGGGAGGAACTTCCTCGTAGTGGGATGGCTCCATGGTAAAGGTACCACGGCCTGCTGTCATGGCGTTAAGGTCAAGCACGTACTTCTGTACCTCAGCAACCGGCACAAGGGCAGTTACAACCTGTACGCCATTTCCCGGCTCCATTCCCATGACCTTGCCCCTTCTGCCATTGAGGTCACCAATGATGTCACCAACTGCTTCATCAGGCACAGTAACAGTGAGTTTTACATATGGCTCAAGCAGAGTGGGCTTGGCTTCAAGTACTCCCTTCTTGAAACACTGTATGGAGGCGATCTTGAAGGCCATTTCTGATGAGTCAACATCGTGTGACTTGCCATCATAAAACCTTACCTTAATGTCCGTAACCGGATATCCGGCAAGAGGACCGGACTGCATGGCCTCATGTAGCCCTTTTTCAACTGCAGGCACAAAGTTCCTGGGTACGTTCATGCCAACAAGGGCCTCTTCAAACTCAAAGCCCTGGTCCCTTGGAAGCGGAGTAATATCAAAGTGTACCTCTGCAAACTGACCGGCACCACCAGTCTGTTTCTTGTGCCGGTAAATTACCCCCTTCTTTGGCGCCTGTATGGTTTCTCTGTAAGGAATCTTGGGCAGGGTCAGGTCAACCTGTACGTTAAACTTGCGTTCCAGCTTTTCCAGTGTGGCATCAATGTGAATCTGGCCATGACCTGAAAGGAGCAGTTCGTTGGTTTGCGGATCCCTTGTAACGCCCAGTGTCGGGTCCTCCTCCCTGAGCCTTGCAAGTGCCTGGGTGATTTTTTCTTCATCTCCCCTGCTCCTTGGTTTAAGGGCGTAAGTGAGGACAGGATGTGGAAGCTCGGTGAATTCATACTGGATCGGGTTTGCCGGATCTGCCAGGGTGTCTCCTGTGTCCGTGACCTTGAGCTTGGCAAAGGCTATTATCTCACCCGGCCCTGCAGATTCAACAGGAGTCTGCTTTTTGCCCTGAAGATTGAATATCTGCCCGAACCTCTCCTGTTCATCCTTGTTGACATTTAACAGGGTGCCGTCAGCCTTGACGGTTCCTGAGTATATTCGCATTATTGAGAGACGGCCTGTGTACGGGTCCGTGAGTGTTTTGAAGATGAGTCCTGAAACCGGGGCGTCGGCAGAAGGCTCACGTTCAATCTCATCGCCGCTTTTTGGATCAATGCCTGTAACAGCCCCTTTCTCCTCAGGAGAAGGAAGCAGGCCGGTAATAAAATCAAGCAGTGTGGATGCCCCTATGTTTTTGGCAGCAGAACCACAGGCAACCGGGACGAAACTTCCTTCAATGATTCCCTGCTTGAAGCCTGAGAGAATTTCTTCTGGAGAGAGGTCCTCTCCCTCCAGGAACTTCTCAAGAAGGTCGTCGTTTGATTCTGCGGCATATTCAATCAGGTTGTTTCGTGCCTCTTCAATCTCATCTTCCATGTCTGAAGGCAGCTCAACGGCTGTTGCCTTGCCGCTGTCATCAAACTGGAATGCCTTCATCTGAATCAGGTCAACAATGCCGTTGAATGCTTCTTCCTTTCCTATTGGAAGAGTAATGGGCACAAGGCGTTTTTCCATCAGCTCCCCAAGTGCGTCAACCGCCTTAGTAAAATCGGCCCGTTCCTTGTCCATCTTGTTTACAAACATCAGGGTTGGAAGGCCTGATTCTGCTATCATGTTGCATATCTTCTGGGTCTGTGGTTTTACAGGATCAACTGCATCAGCAACCATTATGCAGTTATCTGTGGCCCTTAGCGCCATCATTGCTTCGCACAGGAAGTTATCATCACCAGG
>JALWJV010000123.1 GCA_026996955.1 Deltaproteobacteria bacterium | reverse complement strand
GCCAAAGACCATGCACGCCTGGCAGCAGATATAATCTCCCTTAATACCAGTCATGCCCTGACCTCTCTTTCAGTCATGTACGACATACTTGCCGGGCCCATGGGAAACAATGCCAGGTTTATAAATTACCTTGAGTCAGTTGAGCCGTTTTCCTCTGAAGAGCTTGAGGCCTTTGCCCGGGAATCCGGCTTTGCCGGGGCAGGAATCCTTCGAGCAGACGGTGTTCGAATAGAGGGGCCATCCGGCTGGCTGCATTCTGATCCTTCAGGCATGTGCAGCAGCAGGGGAATTCAGCATATTGAGTCCCAGCACCTTGTTGTCTACTTCTATCCTGACAAAACCAGTGGCGACTGCATCTATGTGGGGCTGCGGGCAGACAGGATTGAAGAGCTCCAGTCCAGGATAGGTGTGGAAAATACACTGCGGGAGATTTCCGCACTGCATGGCATATCCTATGCCAGATTTTTCAGCAAAAACGGGGAATTTTTATCATCAATGCAGGAAATCGGCGATTCTTCAATTTCTCCAGGTGTATCCATTGAAGACAATAATCGACCAGTGGTGGAGGTTCGAATGAAAGTCAAGGGAGGGGTCCTGGTAATAGGTATTGATGCCACGCCTCTTTTCAAGACCCGCAAGCGCCTGGTGCGCTATTTTGTGTTTTTCAATGCCATTCTCTTTTCTGTTGGTGCCCTCCTGACCGTGGTTCTGTACAGGTACCAGAAGGTCTATATGGACAGGGTGCGGTCATTTGAGCGGAGACTTGCCAGAGAGCGTGAGGAAGCTGCCCTTGGCAGGGCTGCAGCCGGCATTGCCCATGAGATAAGAAATCCGCTGAACAGTGTTGCCATGGGACTTCAGCGCCTGAGCATGGAACAGGATCAGTCTGCCGCCCCGGGCAGAAAACAGCTTGTTGATGTAATGCTTGATGAAATCAGGCGGGTAAACAGGATTATTGAGGGCATGCTTGCATACAGCCGCCCCTTCACTGTTTCTGCCCGAAGGACAAACCTCAGGGAGATCGTTCAGGAACAGGCATTGCTTCTTGAGCCCCGCATGAGTGCCAGGAACATAGTTTGCCGTTTTGCACTTGATGATGCATGGGTCTGTGCAGACCGGGACCTCATCAGGCAACTGGTTGCAAATCTTTTGAGTAATGCCCTGGACGCACAGGCTGATGGTGGAGTTGTTGAGATCAAGGTCTGGGCACAAGGTGAGGAGAGATGCCTAAGAGTGATAAATCCGTGCTCCGGCCATGAGCCCCCTGATCTTGAACGTATTTTCGAGCCCTATTTTACCACAAGGGTTACAGGTACAGGCCTTGGGCTTGCAATAAGCAGGCGAATCGTAAAGGCGCACGGCGGCAATATCCGGGCAGAGGTAAAAAACGGCAGGTTTGCAGTAACTGTTACCCTTCCGGCTGGAGAAAGAGATGAGAATTCTTGTAGTTGATGATGAGGCCGTGCAGCGGCAGATGCTTTCAGGCTTCCTTGAAGACCTGGGTTATGAGGTGATTGAGGCTGCAGGCGGCGGTGAGGCAGTTGCAAAATTCAAAAATGAACACATTAACCTGGTGCTTCTGGATCATCGCATGCCGGATATGAACGGGGATCAGGTCCTGGAGGAGATCCGGAGCCTTAATCCCCGGGTCCCGGCAATAATGATAACCGCATACGGCGCGGTTGATACAGCAGTAAGGGTAATGAAGCTGGGTGCCGTTGATTTTATTGAAAAACCGGTTGACCTTCAGCGGCTTCTTAAGCGGATTCAGGAGCTGGAGCAGGATATATCAGTTGATACAGATTATGAGCAGGTGCAACAGGAACTTGAAGAGGTGGAACTGTCTGTGCGTATTATTGGTTCAGGCAGGGCTATAAAGGAGGCTGTATCAGTTGCAAGACGCGTTGCACCAAGTCCGTGGTCTGTGCTTATTACCGGGGAGACAGGGACAGGCAAGGAGCTCTTTGCCCGTCTTGTTCATGGGCTCAGTATGCGCAGGGATGGCCCTTTTGTGGAGGTAAACTGCGCTGCGATTCCGGAAAATCTCTTTGAAAGTGAGCTGTTCGGACACATCAAGGGGGCATTTACCGGCGCTGTTTCAAACAGGCAGGGGCGTTTTGAACAGGCAAGGGGCGGAACCCTGTTTCTTGACGAGGCAGGTGAGCTTCCGGATGCGCTTCAGGCAAAATTGTTGAGAGCCCTTCAGGAAAAACGCATTACCCCCCTTGGTGCAGACAGGGAAATTGAGGTTGATGTACGGATTATTGCGGCAACCAATCGTGATCTCAAGGAGTTGGCTGCAAAGGGGGAGTTTCGTGAAGACCTTTATTTCAGGCTGAATGTGTTTGAAATCCATATTCCGCCTCTGAGGGAACGAAGGGAAGATATTCCTGAGCTTGTGGAATTTTTCATCAGGAAATACGGTGCGGCAAACACCCGCATGTCAGAGGCTGCCCTTGATATGCTGATGAAATATGATTTTCCTGGCAATGTAAGGGAGCTGGAACACATAATCCAGAGGGTGGTAACCCTGGCGCGAAGCCCGGTGATAAAGCCATCTGATCTGCCGCCTGATGTACGGTCAGGGCAGCGGGATGATTATGCTGCACTTTCCCTTGAAAGCCGACTGGCAGCCATTGAGCGGGATGAAATCGTAAAGGCCCTTGAAGATGCAGATTATGTACAGACAAGGGCGGCCGATACCCTTGGGATTAGTGAAAGGGTGCTTCGTTACAAGATGAAAAAATATGGTATAAAGGGGCGCAGAGGGAGAGGATGAAACAATTTTTCCACCAGTTACGCAGTTTACACTATGCCGCCTGCAAACAGCATTTGGCAGAAAAATAATGACCCTGCGTTATTTCCCCTGGATCTTTGCAAGTTTTCCTGTGCCCTTCCAGCCCCGCTTTCTTATTTCCATTGTAAGATCAAGCGGGACTTCCCATTTGTTCAGCGGGCTTATGAGATACAGGCCGTCAACGGCATCTGCAATGTCCTCTATGAGCCTTCCGGTTATTTCAAGCCCTGCCTTTCTCTGGTCCTCAAGTTTTTCATATTTCCAGAGTGTCTTTCTGATGGGTTCGGGAATGGATATGCCCGGAAGCTCATTGTGGAGAAATTCGGCGCTTCTGGCCGATATCAGAGGAAAGATGCCCGGAAACATGATGAGATCATGATGGGCGGTTGCGTCCATCATTGCCTTTACAGTCTCTGCATCAAAAATAGGTTGGGTCATTACAAAATGTGCGCCCAGCATGGCCTTTTTCTCAAGGCGTCTCAACTGGAGACCTGGGTTTGACGGCCTGTAGCTGAAGGCCACGCCTATTGAAAAATCGGTATCCCTCTTCATCGGGCTTCCGGCCATGTTGTATCCCCTGTTGAATTGGGAGATCATGCGCACAAGGCCAAATGAATTCACGTCAAAGACACCACTTACTCCCGGCTGGTCCGTGGAGGAAGCAGGATCACCGGTTACCGCAAGGATTCCGCGGAGCCCAAGCAGATGTGCACCCATTATCTGGGCCTGCAACCCCAGAACATTCCTGTCACGGCAAGTCAGGTGTATAACGGTTTCAATGCCGCTTCTCTCTTTGATTATGTGGGCAAGGGAGAGGTTATCAACCCGTAAGATGGCAAGGGGGTTTTCTGCCAGGGTGATGGCATCTGCCCCTGCCCTTGCCAGGGCGTCTGCGCCTTCAAGCACCCTGTCTATGTCAAGATGCGGGGGAGGGTCAAGTTCCACAAGCACCGGAAGCCTCTGGGAATTCATGGAATGCAGCAGGCCGCCCACTCCTGGTTTTACTACGGGTTCCTGGCTTTCTCCCTGTCTTGAAGCCTCCTGGCGCACTGCAACAGTGACAGTCTTTTTAAGGTGGAGGTGCTTTTGAAATTCATGGATATGAGCCGGAGTGGTACCGCAGCAGCCACCTATCAGCCTTGCTCCAAGCTTGACCATTTCGGCAACCTTGTCGGCCATGTAGGAAGGGGGAGTGGAATAGACCGTGCGGTGGTCAACAACTTCAGGCATTCCGGCATTGGGAAAGGCTGAAAGAGGGGCCTGGTCCCTGAGGGCAGAGAGATTTTTTACAGCCTCAAGCATTGCAGTGACGCCACGGCCGCAGTTTGAGCCAACTACATCTGCCCCGGCCTCAAGTGCATGGCTTCCACAGACATGGGCCTCAATGCCGAAGACCGTGCGTCCGCCTGCAGGATAGGCCATCTGTGCGATAAGGGGCATGTCAGGGACAAGTTTGCGGGCAACCTTTATGGCAATAAGAAGCTCATCAAGCCAACTGAAAGTCTCAAGAATCAGGACATCTACTCCGCCTTCAACAAGGGCTGAGATCTGCTCTTCAAACGCCTCTGCAATGGCAGCCGTGGTGTCTGTCTCCTCTTCGTCAGCATCAACGGTGTGATCCGCACCGGTAGGGCCAACAGAACCTGCCACAAAGATGTCCTGCCCCGCAGCCTTGGCTGCAATCCTTGCACCGGCAAGGTTTATCTCCCTGACTTGGTCACTTTTGCCAAGCCCGTGAAGCTTGAACCGGTTTGCGCCAAAGGTGTTTGTTTCAATGAGCTTGCTTCCGGCCCTGATGTACTCTTCGTGTACCGAGTAGATAAGATCCGGTTCCTGTATGTTAAGGAGGTCTGTATTGGTCCCAAGGGCAATGCCCTTTTCATAAAGATAGGTGCCAAGTGCCCCGTCAGCCAGGACAACCTTTTCATGAAGGTATTCGAGAAAATCCGGTTTCATCTGTTTTGCCACCGTAGAAAATTGCTCAAAGCTGAAAGCTCAAGGCTCAAAGTCAAAAAGAAGCCATGTTTGTTCTCAGCTTCCGACTTTCAGCTTTGAGCCAACTTTCATGTCAGGGGTGACAAACCCCATACCATGAAAGTTAGGTCTATTAGTCAAAGTGCGATGAATTATTTAGAAAATACCAGTTAGTTCTTTATTTTCAAAGGCAAATCATGTAATTGAATATTATTATTCTGTCTCCTGTCTCCGAAAAGAGATTTAACGAGGACACAACAGGTTTTCCCTTAAGTGATACCTAGATCCTGCAATTGGCAAGTTTGTCGGAGATGCAAGGCATCAAGGACGCAGACGTATTAACATACTTCAAGTCCTTGATAACGCAGCAGATTCGGTAAAATTGCCAATCCTGAAGGGCAAGAAAATGATGAAAAATCAACACTCATAGAGTGAGCAGAATAGCCTGAGCCGCAGAGCCGTAATTATTTGTTGCTACAGGCAAAATATTTTTCTTCATTTTCGAAGTGCAGGATTTAGGTGATAAAAAACGGAGTTGCAAATTATGTCAGTAAAAAAAGTTGCTGTCGTAGGGCTTGGCTATGTAGGCCTTCCCCTTGCCATAGCATTTGGGCGAAAGATTGATACCATCGGTTTTGACATATCTGATGCTAAAATCGAAAATTACAAAAAGGGCATAGACCATATGGGCGAGGTTGACGAGGAGGGATTCAGGTCAGCAACCCGCATAACATTTACCAGCAATCCGGCAGATCTCAAGGCTGCTGACATGATAATTGTCGCTGTGCCCACCCCAATAAATGCCAGTCACCTGCCGGACCTCAAACATATTGTAGCCTCTTCCAGAACGGTTGGTGAAAATCTTTCACCTGGCACCACAGTGGTTTACGA
>JALWJV010000122.1 GCA_026996955.1 Deltaproteobacteria bacterium | reverse complement strand
AAAAACCTGGAATCTTGATGGAGCTTAAGAGCATAACAGGTTTCTACAAAGAAGAACCGGACAAGGCAATATCAGATGCAGTCAGGCAGGTTCAGGAGCGGGGCTACGCACTGGAACTGCAGGCAAAGGGATATGAAAATATCATCAAGGTCGTGGTGGTGTCTGATGACAAAAAAGTCTGGGTAAAGAGCATCTGATTTTCCCAAAAGCTGTGCGAGACAAGCAATATTTTGCTTGAATTAAGAAAAACATCAAACAGCATTGTTCCTGCACAAAGACAAATTTCAAATTGGCCTCCAGCGCCAAAACCAGAAATTTCTCATCGTAAATCATAACCCCCTATCGCTAAGCAACTATGGCACAATTTAATCGATTGTGACGGTATCTTATATTTTTCAGGGGTTAGCGCCTTCAGGACAGGAAGCACCAGAGCGGTTGATTGTAAGACAATAAGGCATTATGATGCCGCTGACCAAAAAATTATTAATTCAAGGAGCAAAATGGCTATGAGTGAAGGGCCTGAAGCATATATTGACAATTCCAAGCCTCTAAAGGACGATGATACCTTCTGTTTTTCCTGCACCCCGGACAGGAAATGTTTTACAAACTGCTGTTATGACCTGAACCTGGTACTTATGCCATATGACATAATGCGGCTAAAAAACCGCCTGGGCATGAAGTCAGGGGATTTTCTCAAACAGTACACCACGGTTCATGTGGGACAGGAGTCAGGTTTTCCGGTTATCCTGCTCAAGATGGAGGGGGCATATCTGAAGTGCCCGTTTTTAGAGGAAAAAAATGGCTGTACAGTTTACGAAGACAGACCAGGGGCATGCAGGACATATCCCCTGGCACGCATGGCCAGAAGAAGCAGGGACATGGAAGGGGTTGAGGAGTTTTATTACATAGTCCGTGAACCGGATTGCCAGGGATTCAGGGACGGCAAGGAGTGGACCGTCCGTGAATGGAAACAGGGTGAGCAGATAGACAAGTACAATGAGCTTAATGATGTATTTGGAGAGCTGCTGCAGGCAAAACAGGTTGCTGGAATCCCTCATCTTTCTGCAGACCAGATAGAGATTTTTTACATGGGCTGCTACGATGTTGACGGGTTCAGGGATTATTTTCTTAACGGGCCCAACCTTGAGCGTTACATGGAATCAGAGGATGTTATCAACAGGATCTCCCAGGACGAGGAGGAGCTGTTGAAATACGGCATGAGATGGGTGAAGAAGAAGTTGTTTGAAGGAGGATGTCTGTCCTGTGGCAGTTCCTGCAGCACGTCTTGACCATGACGGTAAGCTCAATTAGGTTGTTTCATTGCCAAATTGCGGTAATATGTGCTTTGTATCAGCCTAGAGGATATCGCAAATCTGTTGATTTGGCAGGGACGGAAAGAGTGAAAAGTGATTTTCTGTTAACGACGTTTATCCTTAGAGTAGAGGGAAACAGTTACTCATAACCGCAAATTTTAATGGGAGGATTGATCATGTATAAAACCGTCAGAATGATTATGGTCTTTGCTGCTGCACTGCTTCTGTGCTCAACCTATACAGCCTCAGCCGGCGACACACTGAAAATAGGCTCGTTTCTTGCCGTGACCGGGCCTGCATCTTTTCTTGGAGACCCTGAGCTCAAGACCCTTCAGATGTATATTGATGACATAAACAGCAAGGGTGGAATTGACGGCACCAAGATTGAATTCATTCACTATGACACAAAGGCAAAGGCAAAGGATGCCAAAAACTTTGTAAACAGGCTAATCAAGAAAGACCGTGTAGATGTAATAATCGGCGGCAGCACCTCCGGGAACACCATCGCTGTTATGGACCTGGTGGAAAAGGCCCATGTCCCGCTGATCTCCCTTGCAGGCTCTGTCAAGATCATTGAGCCTGTCAAAAAGTGGATATTCAAGACCCCTCATACTGACCGCATGGCAGCAGCCAAAATTTTCGAGGATATCAAGGCAAGGGGATTCACCAAGGTTGCTCTCATCACAGGAAACGGCGGTTTTGACAAATCAGGCCGCGCCCAGTGCCTTGCCCTTGCGCCAAAATATGGGCTTGTGATAGTTGCTGATGAAAAATATGGCAACTCTGACACAGACATGACCACACAGATTACGAAGATCAGGTCAACTGATGCGCAGGTAATCGTGAACTTCGGTTTCGGCAAGGCCCCTGCCATTGTTACCAAAAATATCCGCCAGCTTGGTGTCAAGCTGCCTCTCTACCAGTCACACGGCGTTGCCTCCAAAAAATTCATAGAGCTTGCCGGAGAAGCTGCAGAAGGTGTCAGACTCCCTGCAGCCGGTCTGATCGTTGCTGACAAACTTCCTGACACTGATCCGCAGAAACGTGTTCTCCTTGCATACAAGAATGCATACGAGGCAAAATACGGCCCGGTGTCAACCTTTGGCGGACATGCCTATGATGCACTTTTCATCACTGTAAACGCTGTCAGAAGCGCTGGCTCCACCGACAGGGCCAAGATCAGGGATGAGATTGAAAAAACAAAGGGATTTGTTGGAACAGGCGGTATCTTCAACATGAGCCCCAGCGATCACTTGGGCCTCGGCCTGGACTCATTCCACATGGTTGAGATCAAAAATGGTGACTGGGTGCTTGTAAACTAAGCACTCAACTATTTGCCTGACCATATAGCCTAAACTGACACAACACCCCCTGCCGGATTACTCCGCAGGGGGTAATTTTTCGACCACACAGGTTAATGACAGATCAACTCTTTCAATTCCTTATAAGCGGCATAACTGTAGGCTCTGTTTATGCCCTGGTAGGCCTTGGCTTTACCATAATTTATAACGCATCTGACGTGGTAAACTTTGCACAGGGTGAGTTTGTAATGATAGGCGCCATGAGCGCCATTTTCCTGTACAGGGCAGGCGTACCCTACCCCTTTGCCCTTGCAGCCGCTGTAATCATTACCATGGCCGTTGGCATGCTTCTGGAAAAGCTGGCAATAGAGCCTGCAAAAAACGCATCTGTTGTTACAACCATCATTATCACCATTGGCGCCTCAATATTCCTTAGGGGAGCAGCCCTTCTCATATGGGGCAAAGACATCTATGGCCTGCCACCATTCACAAAGGACGTCCCTATCTCCATTGGAAACGCCACCCTACTCCCTCAAAATCTTTATGTTATGGGTGGAACAGCCCTTTCGGTTCTGGCGGTGCGCTATTTCTTTGACAAGACCATAACCGGAAAGGCTATTCTTGCCTGTTCCTGCAATCGCAAGGCCGCAAGCCTGGTGGGTATTAACGTCAACCGCATGCTCCTCATTGCCTACGGTATTTCAGCCCTGCTGGGCGCCATTGCCGGCATTCTTGTTACCCCCATAACATATACTTCATATGATTCAGGAGTCATGCTGGGCCTTAAGGGATTCTGTGCCGCAATACTCGGTGGCATGGGAAGTTCAATGGGAGCCGTGGCAGGAGGACTTCTGCTTGGAGTAATCGAATCCCTTGGTGCCGGTATCATCTCATCAGGCTATAAAGACGCCATAGCCTTTGTGGTTATACTGGCGGTTCTGTTCATAAGGCCAAGCGGTCTTCTTGGCTCGGCTGATGCGGAGAGAGTATGAAGAGGCTGGCAGGATTTTACATACTTGCTGCGGTTCTGATTGCAACAGGCCTGATCTTTCCTGACAGTTATTATGTAACAGTGGTCGGGGTAACAATATGCACAAATGCAGTCCTTGCAGTAAGCCTTAATCTGCTCATGGGCTATGCAGGGCAGATCTCCCTGGGGCATGCTGCCTTTTTTGGCCTTGGAGCATACGCCTCGGCTGTGCTTACCACCAAATACGGCACAAATCCCTGGCTTGCCATGCTTGCAGGTGTTGGTATTTCAGGCACGCTGGCATTTGTGCTTGCTCGCCCTATTCTGAAACTCAAAGGGCACTACCTTGCCATGGCTACACTTGGCATGGGAATCATAATCCACATTTTCTTTGTACAGGCAGACTGGATTACCGGCGGCCCTGACGGTCTTTCAGGAATCCCGGAGATAAGCATTGCAGGCCTTGCCATCAACAACGACATAAGGTGGTACTGGGTTTTTGGCGGGCTCATGCTTTTTACCACCTGGATTTCCCTGAACATTGTTGACTCAAGGCCTGGACGCGCCCTTGCGGCAGTTCACGGAAGTGAAGTAGCGGCGCAGATGACAGGAGTTGATACGGCAAGTGTCAAAGCGCAGATTTTTGTAGTTTCAGCAGTAATAGCCTCTGTAGCAGGCAGTCTCTTTGCTCATCAGCAGGCATTTGTAAGCCCTGAATCATTCAGTTTCTTTTTCTCAATAGAGCTTGTGACAATGGTTGTGCTTGGAGGGCTTGCCTCAACCTTTGGTGCCATCTTTGGCGCAGTTTTATTAAGCATCCTGCCGGAATTCCTGCTTGTATTTGAAGATTTTGAAGTGCTGATCTACGGCGCCATCCTGATGATAATCATGATATTTCTTCCTGAAGGCCTGTTTGTATCCGGCAGCCGCATTGTAACAGGCTGGTTAAAAAAGAGGGAGCTGAGCACACAATGAGCCTTCTTTCGGTTTCCGGACTTGAGAAAAAATTTGGCGGCGTTACTGCCATTGCCGGGCTTGATTTCAAGGTTGATCCAGAGATAATCTTTGCCATAATCGGGCCAAATGGTGCAGGCAAGACCACCCTGTTTAATCTTCTAACCAGTATATACACCCCTACAGCCGGTACTGTCACCTTTGATGGCCATGACCTTACCAGGCTCAAGCCGTTCCAGATTGCAAAGCTTGGAATTACCCGTACCTTTCAGAATCTCCAGATATTTCTTAACATGACGGTCCTCCAGAATGTGATGGTAGGGTGTCATCTGCGCTCAAGATGCGGAATATTTGAGGCTGCCTTTCGCCTTCCATCAGTGCTCAAGGAAGAAAAGAGAGTACGCGAAATGGCAATGGAGGCACTGGAATTCTGTGGGATGCAGGACATTGCAAACCGGGACGCATCATCACTTCCTTATGGAGTATTGAAAAAACTTGAGGTTGCAAGGGCACTTGCAGCCAAACCCCGTATGCTGCTCATGGATGAGCCTGCAGCAGGGCTTAACGACACTGAAACAGTGAGCATGAGCAAGCTTATCCGCGACATAACTTCATCAGGTGTAACCGTCCTGCTTGTAGAGCACAACATGGGGCTGGTTATGGATGTTTCAGACAGGGTCCTGGTGCTTAACTACGGTGAGCTTCTAAGCGAAGGCACTCCACAGGAAATCCAGTGTGATCCAAGGGTCATAGCTGCATACCTTGGGGAATAATTCTATCCTGAATAGAACCTTACCGTTAAAATAGCTCAAGGTTAAAAATCTCTAAAGACATAAAAGCTGAACCGCAAAGAACGATAAGCACGCAAAGGATTTAAGCTTCCGACTTTGAGCTACCTTTCATGACAGGGGTCGACAAACAACAGTTTACAGCATAATCCCGTGCCAGTTCATTGATATGAACGTAAGGTAGGTTGCAAGCATAAAAAATACCAGGCCCTGAATAAGGTGATAACGCCAGGCAGCAACCAGGTCTTCAAATTCCGAGTACACGAACATATAAAGCACATAGAGTGCCGCAACTGTAGCAATGAGCATAACCGGCAGATCTATTGCCGGATACACCCATGCTGGCA
>JALWJV010000121.1 GCA_026996955.1 Deltaproteobacteria bacterium | reverse complement strand
GGTCTGCATCTGCCATGCCCTGTGCAGAGCACACACCTGCCCTTTCGGGCACGATAATCCGTCTTATCTCAAGAGCATCGGCAACTTCACAGGCATGAAGCCCGGCGGCGCCTCCATAACAGAACAGGGAAAAGGAGACCGGGTCATAACCACGTTCAACAGAAACAGCCCTGATTGCCTGGACCATGCTGTTATTTACCAGACTGATTACCCCCAGGGCAGTCTCCCTGGCATCTAACCCTATACGGGCTCCAAGCTCCTCAAAGGCAGGCTCAAGCCTCTGGGTGCAAAGGCGCATTTCACCACCAAGAAAACTCTCTGCCCTGAGCCTTCCAAGAAACAGATTTGCATCAGTGACCGTTATCTCACTCCCTTTGCCATAACAGACAGGCCCAGGATCAGCACCGGCACTTCGGGGACCTACCTGCATCAGGCCTCCCCTGTCAATCCAGGCTATTGAGCCACCCCCTGCCCCGACTGTGTGGATGTCAATTATGGGAAGAGCAACAGGATAGTCATCTATGCGGTAATCACGGGTATAGGTCAGTCCTCCTGAACAGAGGGATACATCAGTGGACGTTCCACCCATGTCAAAGGTGATGATGTTGTCAATGCCCATGCTCTCTGCCTGTCTCCAGGCCGCCTGCACCCCTCCGGCAGGCCCTGAGAGAAGGGTGGTAACTGCCCTGTCTCCCATTGAATCTGCTGGAAGACACCCGCCGTTTGACTGCTGGATATAAAGCCCGGCACCCTCGACATGGCTGGACAGCCTTCTGATATAATTCCCCACAACCGGGTTCAGATAGGCATTTATTAAAGTTGTGCAGAGCCGCTCATATTCGCGAAATTCCGGAAGGACACTGCTTGAGGTTGTCACCGGGATATTCAGGGCATCTGAAAGGCGCTCCTGCATAAACACTTCATGCTCAGGGTTTGCGTAAGAGTGAAGGAAGCAGATTGCCACACTCTCAGGCTTTAGACTCCTGCAAAATTCAAGGGCGTCTTCAATATCCTGCTCTTCAAGGGGAAGAATTACCTTGCCATCATAGGCCATACGCTCCCTTACCCCGAAAATGTGGTTGCGATGGATAATGGGGGCAGGCTTCTGCACCATGAAATCATACAGGGCCGGCCTATTCTGTCTTCCGATAAACAGCACGTCTTCAAAGCCTGCTGTTGTGATGAGCACTGTGCGCGCACCCTTTCGCTCAAGAAAGGCGTTTGTGCCCACGGTGGTTCCGTGAACTATGTCAGTGCCGCTTCTTACCGGAAGCAGGGAGAGTTTTTCAAAACCCTCGATTATTGCCCTTGAGGGATCAGAGGGGGTGGAGAGAATCTTTAACCTTTTCCACCTGCCCTGATCATCCATAACGGCAAAATCAGTAAAGGTGCCGCCTGTATCCACTCCAACCTTTATTACGCCTGATGAACTGCTCATACTGCGCCACCAGAAACATCTGTTACAAGATTTACCGACACCACCTTTGAAACCCCGCGATCCTCCATTGTCACTCCATAGAGCACGTCTGCCGTATCCATGACCCTCTGGTTATGGGTAATAATTACCACCTGTGATTCCTTTGCTATCTTCTTTATAAGCTTGTTGAACCTGTCGGTATTTGCCTCATCAAGAGGTGCATCAACCTCATCAAGCAGGCAGAAGGGGCTTGGCTTTATGAAATAAACAGCAAAGAGCAAGGCCATTGCCGCCATTGTCTTCTCACCGCCGGAAAGGAGATTAAGATGCTGTATCCTTTTTCCAGGCAGGTTCACCATGTACTCAACCCCTGCCTCAAGGACATCTGTGCCGGAATCAATCTGGAGGCTGGCACTGCCGCCATCAAAGAGCAGGGGAAATACCTGGTTGAGGCTGTTATTTACTGCTTCAAGGGCCTCACGAAACCTGGAACGGCAGGTACGGTTAATCTTGTCAATTGCCCGCCTGAGATCCGCCATTGACTTTTCAAGGTCCTGTTTCTGTTCGTCAAGGAATTCCCAGCGTTCTTTAAGCTCGTTGTACTCATCGAGGGCACCCAGGTTGACAGCACCTATTTTGTTGATCCGTGCCCTTACCTCCTCAAGCCTCTCCCTGATATCGTCAACATCCATCTGCTCCAGTATGTCTTCAACATCCTGAATTGCTGCGGCTGACACCTGGTGCCGCTCAAGGGCTGACTGACCGATATACTCAAGTGCCTGTCTGCTTTTAGAAAACTCAACATCAAGGGTGTGAACCTGTTTCTCGGCCTCTTTTACAATCTTTTCCTGGCTGGTTATCCTTGCATCACATGCAGAAAGCTCCTGCAAGACAGCATCCCTTGCCTTTTCAAGCTCCTGGACACGGCGCCTGGCATCTGATACCGCCGCCTCCTGTGCCTCTACCCGGGCAGTAACTGAGGCCACCTGCCCCTCCTGTTCTGAAAGAAGTCTGGAAAGCCTCTTCTTTTCGGTTGCAAAATCAACACTGTCCCTAAGCAAACGCTCTTTCCGGCGCTCAAGATTCTTCTTTTCCTTCTCCCTCTCCCTGATATTGCTCTCTATGCGTGCAAGCTCAATTCGAAGCTCCTGCTGTTTCTGTTTTCTGCGCTCAAGCACACCCTCCTGCTGTGAAAGCGCCCCCTCCCTGCCCTTAAGGCTTGCCGAAAGCTCATCATGCCTGATTGAACACTGCTCAAGGGCTGTTTCCCGCTCCTCAAGGTCGAGCTCTACGCCAATTAACTCCTCCCTTGCCTCGCTCAGCTCAAACTCCATAACCTCAAGGCGCGAGGCAGCTGACTCTATTTTAAGCCTTAAGGATTCTATATTTCGCTGGAGTTTTGAAAGATGCCCCCTTGCAGAATCGGCTTCCTTTCTTAAGCCAGCGGCAATTTTCTTCTTCTCTGACTCTGCCTGCCTGAGGGCGTCTCTCCTCATCCTTATTGCCTCAAGCCTTGAAGAAACCTCTGCCGACTCCTCCTGAAGCTCCCTTATCATTGCCTTTCTAACAAGAAGCCCGGAGCTCTCTGCCCCCTTTCCCTGAATGGAAATCTCCCTCCACTCTGTGACAGTATCGCCGTAAGCAGTAACCATGACCCTGACATCCGTGCCTGACTGGTCAACTGCGCCTGTCTCAATGCGGTTTAACCCCTCTTGGATACTTTCAATTCTGAAAACCCCTGACAGCAATTTTTTCAATGCAGGCACAACATGGACATCTGCCCTGATGTGTGCAGCAAGGCCGTCATCAGCCAGCCCCTCATCCTCTCCTGCAAGGGGTACAAATGTGTCCTCTGAAGGGGAAGTTCTCTCCTGACTGTCATTTTCAGGAAGGACAAGCATGTACAGCGTTCCTGATGCATCCTTCCTGAAGGAATCGGCAATTCTCTCACAGGTCTCCCTGCTGTCCACCACCAGGGCATGAAGCCTGTGGCCAAAGGCGGTTTCAAATACCCGCTCCCAGCCCCTTTCAACATCAATAAAATCTGCAAGCATGCCAAGCACTCCTCTTTCATTTTCAAGGAGTGCGCGCACCTCAGGCGGAATCCCCTCCCCGGCTGCATCCACTGCTTTGAGCGCATCAAGCCTGGTTTTTATGCCAACAAGCCTGGCTTCAGTATCCCTTGCCCTCTCCTGCTCTTTCAAAAACTCCTGTGTGGTCTCCTTGAGCTCTCTTTCTGCATCGGCCATCTTCTGTTCCAGGGCGGAAAGCTTCTGCTCAAGTCCCTCTGCCTCTGCCGCCATGCTCCCGTGCTCCCGGTTCATGGCAGCAAGCTTATCTGATATTGCCTGCTGCTCCGATTCCCCCTTCTGGATGCGTTTTTCAAGGCGTGCTGCACGCTCCCGCAAGTTTCGCCGCTCACTGTCAAGGCGTGCCTGTTCCGCAGCTGCATCAACAAGCTGTACCTTTACCTCCTCAAGCTCGCTTCGCACCTGTTCAACATGGAGCCTTGCATCTTCCACATAACCTGCGGCAATCCTCTCCTCTTCAGTCAGTCTCTCCTGCTCTTTGTAAAGTTTTTCCAGTATTTCAAGCACTTCATTGTAACGACGCTCAGTTCCCCTGACCCGCTTTTCAGATTCCCTGGAGTTCTTTTCAACGCTCTGGAGCCTCAGTGTGGTCTGGTAATGCCTCTTTTCTGCCTCTGCCCTTTCCCTGCGAAGATTCTCAAGCAGCTTTTCGGCACCTGAAAGACCGGATTTGATCTTCTTCAGTGCATCTTCCTTTTCAAGAAGCCCTGTATTTACAGCCTCCTTTTCGGCCCTGAGCGTTGCAAGACGCGCATTTGCAGCCTCAAGCCTTCCCCGTGCCGTCTCCATGTCTGCTTCAAGCTGCTTTACAAGCTCAACCTGCTCATCCCAGGCGTACTTCAGAAGCGCCTTGTCAAAGCTCTCCTCTTCCTTCCTAAGGGCAAGGTAACGCTCGGTCTTTTTGGCCTGGCGAGATGCAGAGCGAAGCTGCCTGTCAACCTCTGTTATGAGATCATTCAGACGCTCAAGGTTACGGGAGGTATCAGCCATGCGCCTTTCAGCCTCAATGCGGCGGGCCTTGTATCTTGAAATACCTGCCACTTCCTCAATGATGTGACGGCGCTCTTGGGGGCTCATCTCAACAAACTGACCAACCTGCCCCTGATCAACAATGGAATATGCCCTGGTGCCTGCGCCGGTATCCATCAGGAGGTAATGGATGTCTTTCAAGCGGCAGTTTTTTCCATTTATGAGGTAGCGGGTATCCCCCTTGCGGCTCACCATGCGTTTTATTTCAATTTCAGGGAGATTTTCAAATTCCGGAGGGGCCATGCCTGCCTTGTTTTCAAGCACAAGGCTCACCTCTGCAAAGTTTACCGATCTGCCATTTGAGCCGGAAAATATAACATCGTCCATGCTCCGGGCCCGGAGCATCTTTGCACTCTGCTCGCCCAGGACCCAGCGGATTGCATCAACAACATTTGACTTGCCGCAACCGTTAGGGCCGACAATTGCGCAGACCCCGCTTGAAAAATCTATTCTGGTGCGATTTGGAAAGGATTTGAAGCCGAAAAGAGTGAGTCTTTTAAGACGCATGGCAGCAGGGGCTACGGATTATCAACTGTGTTCACAGGCGGTTTCCAGTCCTTCTTCCTGTGCAAGTATCAGCTTTGCCTTCTCAACATCCTGTGAAATCTGCGCACGCAGTTCATCCGGTCCGGAAAAACGCTTTTCGTCTCTCACCCTCTGTATGAGGTTCACCTTGAGTGGATGCCCGTAAATATCCTTGCTGAAATCAAAGATATGCACCTCGGCCCTAAGCTCCTGATCTCCAAAGGTGGGATTAACACCGATATTCATGACACCGCCATAGCAGTTTGTGTCATAAATTGCCTGAACCACATAGACCCCTGGCTTGGGGCAGAGATCCTCACTGTTAATGGTGAGGTTGGCTGTTGGAAAGCCCACAACCGGACCGCCACGCTGCATGCCTTTCTGAACAATTCCTCGAATCTGGTAATACCGGCCAAGAAGCCTTGCCACCCGGCGCATCTCGCCCTGGCTAACCAGCTTGCGGACATTGGTGCTGCTTACAATCATGCCGTCAACCACCACTGCATCAACAACATGGGTGCGGAAGCCAAGGGCTTCCCCCTTCTTTCTCAAAAATTCAATATTTCCCTCACGCCCCTTGCCAAGGGCATAGTCATAGCCAATAACAAGGTCGCGGATTCCCAGG
>JALWJV010000120.1 GCA_026996955.1 Deltaproteobacteria bacterium | reverse complement strand
TGAATCCTTGCGATAGTTGAATCGCCATACCAGTGACGGCTCTCCTGAACCATTGTTCTGGATATTAACAGTACCGGTATTTGGTTCCCACCCAGACAGGTATTTGGTTTTGGCAAAGGCCCACTGGGGTGAGAAAGACATTAAAGAGATGAGTAAACATAAAATGGCAGACGCTATAATCTTGTGATGAGCTCGGTACATGAAATTTTACCTCTCCCTGGATTGAACGTTTCAGGTTTCAAGTTAAAATGATCAAGGAAACAGGCAGATAAAATCCGTCCTGCTCAGGGAAAAATTATTAAGGCCTAAAAGGCTGTAACATACGGCCACTCCGCCTGTAATATCACTGAACGAATCTGCGCCAGGCTCCATCTGGACCGTTTCCGGAGGCCTGCCGTCAAGCCGCAGTATCCACATAATTAACTTTGTACTGCTGTCAGCGATGGGTTCCCAGGTAAGCGTTGCAACATCAAGCCGGTTTGAAGAAATGCTGAAGTTTTGTGCCTGGAAGTTACCCAGATGCGTGGAAGGAACAATGCCGACCCTGTACGAATCCTCCTCCTGACCATCCCCATAGTTCAGATGAACCCAGTAAAGATAGGCAAAATCACTAAGCTCCTCTGCATCAACAAAGGAGGTATCAGGGCTGGAAGGATCGTTCAGAACCTTGACTTCCATGGAGTCACAACCATATCTAAGCAGCGCATTGGATGTGGCCCCTGAACTCCACGTAAGCTCAGGGCCGCTGTCCTGGACTGTTAGCTTAAGCTGCGGTGCAGGAGGTGCAAGATTTTCCATAATCTTAAGGACATATACCCCTCCCCCCTCATCAGCCAGGAGGATTTTTCCGTCGTTCCACCTGACTCTCCAGGCATTTCCAGGGGAGTTGAAATAGGCGATTTCAGTTGGTTTAGCAGGCACTGAAACATCAACAACACTGATCCCCTTTTCCCCATTGGCCAGACATATAAGGGTACCGTTTACATCAGCAGAGAAGGTAAATGCGCCGTCCAGTTTGAACTGCCCTGTTTTAACAGGATTAAGCGGCTTTGAAATATCTATGATCTCAAGGCCCTCTCCTCCGGCTGAAACGTAGGCAACCGTCCCTGCCACAGTTACATCAAGCGCCGGGCCGTCAGTCTTGAATGATGATACGATACGGGGTTTCCTGGCATCAGAAACATCAACGATAATGAGCCCTCCATCAACTGCGGCAATATAGGCATAATTCCCAAGGACTTCGACGTTTAATGCTGACTGCGGGGTCAGGACAAAACCTGTTTCCACGGGATCATGTGGGTCTGAAGCGTCAATTATTCGAAGGCCATTGTCACCATCTGCAACATAAACAAAGGTTCCGTTAACAGCCGCATCCCAGGCAAATCCTGCAGTGTCCATGGCTCCAATTTCAGGAAACAAAGGGCCGGATGATAAGTCAAGTATGGATATTCCGCTGTATCCATTGGAGAGTACGGCATAGTTATTCATTAAAGCCACCGCCAGATTCCCACTATCCGGCAGGCTGTTATTTATCTCTACGGGGTTTGATGGTGAAGAAATATCAACACTCCACATCCCCTGTGAATCACATGCCAGGTAGAGCATGTCTCCATTAACCGCAAGGTCCTGTGGAAATCCAGGCACGGAATATAAAAAAATCTCCCCAGGGCTTTCCGGCCTTGAAACATCAAAGATAGACAACCCCATGTCTCCACGTGCCACAGCAGCTAGCCCCGCATTTGTAGCAACGCATGTTACATTGGCTGGCACCCTGTCTGTTGTTGCAGGAATAGTCTCAAGGAGCACGGGAGAAGCCGTGGAACTGATATCCACAATCCGTATCCCCCCTGGTCCGTCTGCCAGAAATGCATAGGGGAAGTCTAAATCGACCCAACGGCTGTAGCCATCTGTATCCAGAACAGCTACTGTACGTGGTTCATCAGGGGCAGATATGTCAACTATGCGCAGTCCGGCAGTCCAGTCAGCAACGTAGAGGTAATTACCATAGGGAGCACTATGCCAGGCCTGTCCGGGTGTCCTGAAAGATGAGATTTCCCTGGGAGATGCAGGATTCGAAATGTCAATTAGCCTTACACCACCAGTTCCCTCGGCCAGAAAAAGCATGCCATTCTGCGCTGAAACCGAGATTACCTCGCCATCTGTTTTTATCGACCCTACCTTTACAGGACTGGCCGGTGCTGTTACGTCATAGATAAGCACGCCGTTCTTGCCTGCTGCCACAAACGCATTTTTACCATCAAGGACAACCCCCTTGGCAAAGGTAAAATCTTCCTTCACACTGGTGATAATCTCAGGATTAAGCGGATCAGATATGTTCAGGATTACAAGCCCTGCCTCTCCTGAGCTTACAAACAGAAAATTATCCCTGACCGCAAGACCTGTCACCATTCCATCCAGGGGTTTTGTAAAACCGGCGATGACAGTAGAATTGGTATCTGTGGCATTCAAGATTCCTATCCTTGGCCCAATGCCAAAATACAGGTAGTGACCATTCCAGCATGCGGTGACAGTTGAGCCTCCAAGTTGGCCTTCAACTTCAATATTATGGGAATCATATCCACAGGCCACGGTTGTGAACCCGAAACATATAAATGCAACCAGGAAAAACAGGCCAATAACTGAATATTTTTTTAATACAGCAGGCATGACTTGCATTACCTCTTTTCTGCCCTTATCATTACACTCACTGCAAATTTCTTTTCAGGCAACAAAGTTTCCAGAACATTTATAAAAGAGTTGGCCACGACTTCAGGGAAATACATGAAAAAACGCCTGGCAAAAGGTACCTTCAGACCAAGGGAGATCTCTCGCACACAAAACCCGGCCCTTTCAAGACATGCGGCAACCTCTGTATATTCAAGGGGATTGTCAAAAAAATCCTCCCCAACCTCCCTTGGTCTTCCAAGAAACGTGCGTAGCCAGAGACGTATTGTGTTGTACCTCTCGTAGGGCCCCTGGTTCGGGGTACTGACAGCAAGAACTCCACCTGTTTTCAGAACCCTGAACATCTCTGAAGCACATAGATCAGGATCTGGAACATGCTCCATGACCTCGGAACATATTATAGCATCTATGGATTCATCCTGTACGTGGAGATTGTCAGCACTGCCTATCACAGGAATTATTCCATATTGAGATTCTTCCTTGCGGCGAGCGTTCACCATTGCTATGTGCTCAGGAAGGCAGTCAAGGCATATAACCCTTATCCCTTTGTGTGAAGTTTTTTTGAGCAACTCAAACGAAAGATAGCCGGCTCCACAGCCAATATCCATTATGATTATATTATCGAATGGCCTGATAGAATTTATGAGAAGGTCCTTGGTAAACCGGGATTCATATCTGCTCACAAGCCTTGCAACCCTTTTGGAATATCCAAGTTTTTTTTCAAGCCACTCTGCATGACTGTAATAAAGTTTACAGTTTTCAGGTATAAGAGAGACAAATTCTGCGGGATTCCACGCGGGATTTTGCATCTTATGATTCTGGAGGGATACGCTGAAATCATAAATGCCATCATGAACAGGATATTGAGAGCCGCAACGCTTGCATTTAAGGATACTGTCTTTATCTTTAGGCTCAGTACCCCCTGAATCAAGGATTTCAAGGCTGGGATTCAGGCATTTACCGCACTTAAAAAGGGGCAAAGCGTCCATTGTAATATTAGAACCAGTTACGTCAGTCTTACCGGGCCCTGGCTGTTCATGCTTCATTCTTTGCCCCATTGATGCCTCCTCTTGGCCCTGCATATCAAATGCGCCTGAACATTCTACTTACGCACAAGCACGCTTAGCCACGGATTTAAAAAACTGGCTCTGAACCCAGGCCATGATCCCATAGTATTGAACCAGAGTTGTGCACAGCCAAGGCCAATTCGCCCCAGAGTACTCTTCTTTAACCTGGTGCCTGACCAATAGCCCTTGATAGGAAGGGTGCGCATGGATGAACACCCGCATTTTTTAATGAAAAAATCCTTGAAATCCCCGGTACTGAGCAGAAAGGGATCCCACGGCCAGTGAAAACGAAAAGGGTTATATTCATTGGTGCGATGAAAAAGATCAAAGGGAAAGTGCTTGTTGGGACAGGTAAAATTGAGATAACCACCCTGCCTTGTCACCCTGACGCACTCCCTTATAAAGGCAAGCCTCTTTTCTTTGTAACCAGGTGACGGGCTCCGGGCATCACCCTCACAGCCTATATGTTCTATAACACCTGCGCAGAAGATAAAATCAAAGGAGTCATCTGAAAAAGGAAGGGCCTCGCCACCTGCAAGCACCAACCTGTCCCTTCCACTTCGCTTGTGCCAGTAATTGCGTCTCTGCCCTGAGTCTGCGCCCCATGCCTCAAACCCTTCCGCACTCAGAAGGTCTATACTGAGACCGGTTCCGCACCCCACATCAAGAACTGCCACGTCTTCAGGCCGCTTATCCCTGAACAGCCTGTTCAGGAGGGGTATAAGGTACCCCTCCATGCAGACCCTCTGGGCATTTTCTTCAAGGATATTCCTGTCCGGATCATCCTCCCCGGCAAATTCATCTACTACCAGAAAGTTTTTATAACCCTCTGCTGTATCTTTAAATGTTCTGCCGCATGATTTACATCCAAACGGAGAGGTCTGCTCAGGGAAATCCACCTTGCACACAGGACATACAAAACGGATTTTACTGTTAGTGGTTTTCGGCACTATGGTCCTCCTTATGGTTTGTGACACGCCTTGTCTTTATACAAGGCAAGCATTTTTTCAGCAGTAGCCTTCCAGGTAAATTTTCGGGCCTGTTGCAGCCCTCTGTCAATCATTTTTTCTCTAAAGGCATTATCATCCAGCCTTTTAACCGCGGCTGCCGCCTCCTCTGGCATTTCAGGATTAACCAGAATGGCCGCACTGCCAGCCACCTCTGGAAGACTTGTTGTATTGCTGCATACAACAGGAGTGCCGCAGGCCATTGCCTCAATAACCGGAAATCCGAATCCCTCGTATAACGACAGAAAGAGAAAGGCATGGGCGCATTGGAGAAAAAGGGGCACCTGGTTAAAGGGTACATGTCCTGTCTGTATTATGTCTTTACGGAAGGGAGAAGCATCTATGTGTTTCTGTTCCCTATCACATAGAAATGCCCTGTTGTTTCCGATCAGTACCAGCTGGCCTGTAAAAAGATTCTGTGCTTTCAGGATCTCAAAGGTACGAATGAGGTTTTTGATGTTTTTCCTTGGCTGAAGCCTTCCTGCGTAGAGCAGATAGGGCTGTCTTATGCCATACTGCTCAAGAAAAGAGGTGTCTGGGTTGGCCCTCATGTGAAAAAGAGAATGATCCATACCGTTATGGACGGTTACAACCCTGTTCTGGTCTATTCCAGTACGTCTTATAAGGGTTTGCCTGGTAAACTCTGAAACCGTTACTATTGTCCCTGGATAATTGACAGTACGTTTCAGGTTCCAGTTCAGTTTCCGGACAAGCGAGGAAGGATAGTGATCAGGAAACTCCTGGAATCCCAGGTCATGCACGGTGGTAATCACAGGCACTTGCCGTTTCAGAAAGGGAGGACGTATGAACAGGGCATGGAAAACAGATGGCTTCATGCCGTTTGCAGTAAGCCCGGCAGTAAGCATGGTTCCTATCTTTCCCTGGGGAAACACCAGCCTGCAAAGATGACGGTATCTTGCAGGAAGAAGGCTTCT
>JALWJV010000119.1 GCA_026996955.1 Deltaproteobacteria bacterium | reverse complement strand
GGGGTAAATGGCCGGATAATCTGCCTCATATCTTTGTTCAAAGGGATTTATGCAGGTATGAGGTTTTTTATCAGCCCTGGTGGTGGGTAAGCCTGTCACCTGGCTGCTTCAAGAGGCGGGGAACTGCACATGGACGTGCAGTAGTTAAATCATAATAACTTAAGGGAGGTTAGAGTAAAACCATGAAAAAAGCATTTGTGTTGTTAGTGGCACTGGCAGGAATGATGGCTTTTGCAATGAATTCCTGGGCATCAGAGGCTGCTCACGGAGGTCATCACGCTTCTGCATCTTCTATTACACCGGCTGACGCGCTGAGCAAGATAATCAAAGGTAATAACGATTTTGTTCAGCATCACAAAGCCGATTACTTTAAGGGATATGCTACAGCACAGCACCCCTTTGTAACCATGATCACCTGTTCAGATGCCAGGGTTCATCCAACTGTATTCATAAATGATCCTGTGGACAATGTATTTGTCATCAGGAACGTGGGAAACCAGATTC
Source organism: Deltaproteobacteria bacterium (assembly GCA_026996955.1). Classification (GTDB taxonomy): domain Bacteria; phylum Desulfobacterota; class Dissulfuribacteria; order Dissulfuribacterales; family QOAL01; genus S144-17. Next base: position 5,191 of record JALWJV010000119.1, on the reverse strand, counting down.
AGAACTCATGCGGTTCTATTGATTATGGTATTTACCATCTGCATACGCCAGTTCTGCTGATTATTGGTCATACTCACTGCGGCGCTGTAAAGGCAGCCATGGGCAACTACATCAATGAAAGCCCCTGCATTATCAATGAGCTTAATGGACTTCACCTGCCCCTCAAGCACGATGACGGCAAGGGCACATTTGAAGACAGATGGCTCCTTAATGTAGAGCGCAATGTTGATTACCAGGTTGATTTCTGCATCAAGAAGTACGCAAACCTCGTACAGTCCGGCAAGCTGGCTGTAGTTGGTGTTGTTTATGACTTCATCAATGCCTATGGCGCTGGTGAGGGCAGGCTTGTTGTGACCAACATCAATGGCATCACCGATGTTGACATGATCAAGAAAGATCCCCACATGAAGCTCGTTGGCGATGAGCTGAAGAATACTATCGTTCTCAGGAAGACCAAGGGTATGTAATACCGTCACGGTTTTTTTATTTTCCCGCATGAGGGGCATATTGCATTGAGGCAGTATGCCCCTTGCCTGTTTATTGGCAGGCCGTTGAGGGGCGTCCGGCCGGACGCCCGTACACTTATCGATCGCAAATTTGTCCTTTTCTTGTTGAATGATCAAAAACGGTTCAAACGACAGAGGGCACTCTGGTGAGGAGGCAGCCTTTCCTCCTGTGTCACGAAGGGCTATTCTGGATCAGGCCCTGGACCTTACCATACCCGCGGTGCCGGTAAACGTGAGAACCGTCCTGGCTCTTACATCTGAAGGCTCTGTTGATGCCAGGAAGATTGCAGATGCCATTCTCACAGACATGGGGTTGACACTGAAATTCTTTCGCCTCATGAATTCAGCATTCTTCTCCCCCTACAGACAGGATGTGATCTCAGTCAGGTTCATGGTGGTGCTCCTTGGCTTTGACAACACCTCCAAAATAATCGCCAGTGTTCCACTGATGAATATTGCAGACAATGGCCTTGTTGCCAGAATTATGGCAATGAGCCTGCTTTCATCGGAATTTGCCAGGCAGCTTGCGGTTTCAGACCTGTTGGAACCTGATACCGCTGTTCCGTGCGCCATGTTTGCCTCTCTTGGCCACATTATTCTTGCATCTTTGATGCCTGATGTCTATTCTCAAATTTGGAATAATGCCAAATTTCCCTGGAGCAGGGCTACATTCAAGAAGACCACCGGATGGCTGCCAAAGGACCTCGCCAGCCGTATCGCAAGGGCATGGAACTTGCCGCTTCTTATACGTCAGTGTATTCAGCCACCTGATGATCTTGCCAGGTTCAAGGCTGAGAAACAGGCGCTCATAGTTACTGTATCCTGCCTGGAACAGATGATGTTTTGTGCAGCCCTGATGCGTAACAGTGATGATACCCAGGAAAGGCTCAGGAACAGGATGAAAAAAGTCTTGAAGATCAGTAACAAGAAGATCTCTGCTGCAATGAAAGAGGGGCTTGGCAGGTTTGAGGAAAACAGCCCTGTATTTTATGAGCTGTTAAGAAAGGAAGGGGTGCTGGGTAATCTTCTCATATAAAGTCAAAAAAGACAAAAGCTGAACCGCCAAGAACGCTAAGAACGCAAAGATTTGGTTTTACCTGTCGGGGTGACCGAGAGGAAAGAAATCAGGTTCTCTGTGTCAGTTTTTTTACTTTGCGTCCTTTGCGTCTTGAGCGAAGCGGGCGGTTCAAAAGTGAAAACTGGACCGCAAAGAACGCAAAGAAATCACTTGATTAGTTGGTAGTAATGAAAAAGAGGGACCAGAAGCGCCTGACCAAGCTCATTTTTGCCATTCTTGCAAGAAATCCCTTTGAATTTGGCATTGTTCCTGATGAAGGAGGTTGGATAAGCATCAAGGATGTGCGGTGGGCGCTTGGGCAGCAGGGCGCATTCAAGTCGCTTTCTGTGCGGGGGCTGCAACAGTTTTTTGAGCTTTATAGCCCGGAAAAGATGGAGATGCGTGACAGGTCTGTCCGGGTCCTTCCGGAATATCAATCATCTGATTTGCTGCAATACAGACAGGTAGATCCGCCGTCACTTCTCTATCTGCCTGTTCGACCAAGGGCCCATGCCCACGTTGTACAAAAGGGTCTTGTACCTCCTGCAGGCAAGAAGTGGATTGTCCTTTGGCCTGATAAAGAACTTGCCCTTAATGCAGGCCGGCGCAGGGATGCTCGGCCTCTTATTGGCACTGTAAATACAGCGGCTGCTCAGTCCCAGGGTGCCCTGTTCTTCAGGGCAGGAGAATCACTCTTTTTGGTCCAGTGGCTACAGGCGTCATGGATCGAGCTTCCGCCTGTGCCGGAAAAACCGGAGCGCAAGGCAAAACAGGTTTCAGCAGGTAATGATGCCCAAACCGCGCCTCAGGATGTCAAGCCTGGTCAGCTTCCAGGCTCCTTTATACCGGAGTTTCCCTCAATGTGGCCTGAATGGTATGGACATTCGGATGAAAAGGCAAGGAGGAGGCAGAAAAATAAAAAGTACAGAAAGGACAGGAAGGGAAGGCGCAGGTCATGAAAATGTGGTAGCCTTCACCCTGAACATGATAAATTTTCGCACTTTAACCATATTTTCACTCCTTGTAGTTTTCTTCTCCCAGCTTTTCCTGACAGTTCCCCGGACCTGTGCCATCATTTCAGTGGCCCAGGAGCGTGAGATGCGGCAGAAACTGCTCATGCAGATTGAGGCGCAGGCTCCTCTTGTCCACGATCCCGAGGTGGTTGAATACGTGTCTGATATTGGTCACAAGATCTTGAAGGTTGTATCAGGCAAGTACTTTGACTACCGTTTTTTTGTCATAAAGGACGATGCACTCAATGCCTTTGCAACACCTGGAGGTCTGATTTTTGTCCACACCGGCCTTCTTGAGGCAATTGACAGTGATAATGAGCTTGCCTGCATACTTGCCCATGAGTGTGGCCACGTGCAGGGCAGGCATATTGCAAAGCGCATGGCCCAGATGAAGGTGGTCAGTATCGGCACTGCCGTAATGGCAATTGCAAGCCTGTTTCTTGGCGGCGGGCAAAATTCCCAGGCGCTCCTTACCTCATCCCTTGCCCTGGGGCAGAGTCTTTCCTTGAAGTACAGCAGGCAGGATGAGGAAGAGGCAGACCGCAGGGGATACCAGTGGATTTGTCAGGCAGGTTACGATCCAATGGGGCTTGTAACCACCCTTCAGAAGATGACCCGGAACAGGTTTTTGGGTAGTGACAATATCCCCGGCTACCTGCTTACCCACCCGGGGGCAAGCCAGCGTATTACCTATATTGAAGACCTTGTAAAGGAGCATCCATGCCCTGAGCGTCAGAAGGAGGACCATTACCGCCTGAGGCGCATACAGGTAAAGGTCAAGCTCATGACCCGGGATCCTGCCCAGATGACAGTCTATTACAGGCGGGAGCTTCTTGATAAGCCTGATGATCTGTTTCTGCATTACGGCCTTGCCATGGCGCTTTTGGGCACCAGGCAGTATGACCAGGCCTTTAAGGAGTTTGACAGGGTAATGCAGCTTGCCCCTGAAAAGGATGAGTTCAAACTTGACCTTGGCAGGGCCTATCTTGAGGCAGGAAAGTTCAAGGAGGCACTTCCTGTTCTGAAGGAATATTGCCGGAAGTATCCAGGTGACCATGCAGCCCGTTTCTTTCTTGGGAAGGCATACCTTGACAATGGCCTGGTTGATGAGGCGCTTTCTGTGTTCAGGGGCATAGAGCCTGAGTGTACGGATTATCTCCAGCTTTACTTTGAGATGGGGCGTGCCTATTCCAGTGCAGGGGACAAGGGCATGGCCCATTACTATCTGTTTCGTTATTATAAAAACCTGGGTGATATGCAGAATGCTGCCTATCAAAAGGCAATGGCATTGAGAAACCTGCCGCCTGACAGTGAGTATTACAAGCGGCTCAAGCGGGTTGATTCAGAAAAACAGGAAGAAGACGAAAATCCTGATGACAGAGACACCACAGGTCCTGATGAGGGTAGAACATGATTGTTAAAGGAACTGAAAGACGCGGCCTGCAGGCAGGGCTTCAATTCATGATAGTGGCTGTGGTGGTTCTCTGCCTCGACCAGATTACAAAGATGGCGGTAATGAATCACATTCCCCTCTATGGGCGCATTACTGTAATATCTTCATTTTTTGATCTCACCCACCTCACCAATACAGGAGCGGCATTTGGCTTCATGGCAGGGCATGAGAAGTGGCGCCATCTCTTTTTCCAGCTGATAAGTTTTCTTGCCCTTGGCGGCCTTTTTTACCTCTACATTACGGCACCGGACAAGACAGTCTGGCTCTTCTGGGGCTGCTCACTTGTTTTTGGCGGTGCGTGCGGAAACCTTGTGGACAGGATAAGGTTTGGTCATGTAATTGATTTTCTGGATTTTTATGTTGGATCATACCACTGGCCAGCCTTTAATGTGGCGGATTCGGCAATCACCATCGGGGGGTTCTTTCTGGCGCTTCATTTTCTTGGATTTTCCTCATCAGAAGAACATTAGGGTTCTGCTTTTTACCCGGAAAAAGCTCAAGGCTGGAAGTCTAAAAATACAAAAGCTGAACCGCCAAGAACGCGAAGGACGCAAAGGGGTTTAACCCTTCCCTGTCGGGGTAGACGACAGGGAAAAAACAACTTCCTTGGCGTTAGGTTTTTCTTTGCGTCCTTTGCGTCTTGAGCGAAGCGGGCGGTTCAATAAAAAAGCCCGTCTGCTCAAGGCATGACGGGCTTTTCAGTTCAGTTCTTTACGGCTTTATTGCACGCTTCCTGCCCAGGTTGACATGAGTTCTTCCAGTTTGTTCAGGATGGGTTCAAGTTTGTTCCTGCGAGCTTCATCAACCTGTACAGGGTCATCTCCCTTCTTGATCAAGTCTTCAAGAAGGTGAACTGTCTCATGAAGCTCCCTGTGTACAGGTTTTATCTTTTCAATTATATCCCGTTCCATGCTGTTTATGGGGTTATAACTGCTAAGGAACACGCCCATGGCACATTTGGTGGGGTCTGTTTCCACATCTAGTGGCTGTCCGTTCAGCACAGCGGCCATTACCCTGTTTCTCCACTGGAAGTGCTGATACATCATGGTCTTTATGCGTGTTGCATGCGGAGTATATTCCACTGCCTTCAGGATAACCGCATCGTTAATCATGACCTGTTTAATCAGGGTGTCAGCCTCATGGGCAATGGACTGTACTGCAT
>JALWJV010000118.1 GCA_026996955.1 Deltaproteobacteria bacterium | reverse complement strand
CTGAATAGATACGCCATTTGAAGAGAGTGAATAAGGAAAGATTATGAATCCCGCCATTGAAAAGGTAACCAAAAGAATCATCGAACGAAGCAGGCCTCACCGCGAGGCATACTTAAGGCGAATTGAAGAAAACAGGCCAGGGGGCGTATTCCGGGACAGTCTTGAGTGTTCCAATCTTGCCCATGACCTTGCGGCATGCGGCAGGCAGTGCCGCCAGGCGCTTATGAAAGATGACGTGCCAAACATTGCCATCATCACCGCTTACAACGACCTTGTATCTGCACATGAGCCATACGGGAAATATCCGGATCTGTTAAAACAGGCAGTGGCAGAGGCAGGGGGAAATGCCCAGGTGGCAGGCGGCGTGCCTGCCATGTGCGATGGAATCACCCAGGGCGAGCCGGGCATGGATTTGAGTCTCATGAGCCGTGATGTAATAGCCATGTCAACGGTGATTGCCCTGTGCCACAACGTCTTTGACGGTGCAATGCTCCTTGGGGTATGTGACAAGATTCTTCCGGGACTCCTCATGGGGGCACTCCAGTTTGGCTATCTTCCCATGATTCTGGTTCCGGCAGGCCCCATGACTTCGGGCATTGAGCACAGCGAAAAGAACAAGGTGCGTGCCCTCTTTGCCCAGGGCAAGGTGGGCAGGAAGGAGATGCTTGAAACAGAGGTAAAGGCGTATCACAGCCCCGGGACCTGCACATTTTACGGTACAGCAAACTCCAACCAGCTAATGGCCGAGATGCTTGGAATGCACCTTCCCGGCTCATCCTTTGTAAATGCAAATACTGAGCTTCGCAGGGCACTTACCAGGGCAGCGGCACGGCAGGTAACAGGCATGACAGCCCTTGGTGATAACTACACACCTATAGGGCATGTAATAAGTGAGAAATCAGTGGTAAACGCAATGGTCGGGCTCATGGCAAGCGGAGGCTCAACCAACGAGACCATGCACCTGGTTGCCATTGCACGGGCTGCGGGCGTGCGAATTGACTGGGCGGATTTTGAGGAGATTTCAGACAATGTCCCACTGATTGTCCGCATCTATCCCAATGGGAGCGGTGACATAAACACCTTTCAGCAGGCAGGGGGCATGGCGGTATTTATCCGCGAGCTTCTTGAAAACGGCATGCTTCACGAAGATGTTATGACTGTTGCAGGAAATGGCTTCAGGCACTACACCCAGCAGCCTGTTCTTGAGGGCCAAGAGGCAGTGTGGAAGCCGGGACCCACAGAGAGTCGTGATCCCGGAACCATATCAACCGTGGCCCAACCCATGGACAAGGTGGGGGGCATTAAGATTCTTCAGGGTAATCTTGGCAGGGCGGTCATGAAGATCTCAGCCCTTAAGGATGGAGAAAATACCTATGTGGAGGCGCCTGCAATGGTTTTTCACAGCCAGAAGGAGCTTGAGGAGGCCTTTCATGAGGGAAGCCTTGACCGTGATCTTGTTGCGGTTGTGCGTTTCCAGGGGCCAAGGGCAAACGGAATGCCCGAGCTTCACAAACTCATCATGTTCCTTACTGTTATCATGCAGCGCGGCTACACTGTGGGGCTTGTGACAGACGGCAGGCTCTCCGGCGCATCAGGCACCGTGCCCTTTGCCATTCACTGCACACCTGAGGCTGCTGCAGGGGGAAATATTGGCCGGGTGCGGGACGGAGATGTGATTGTAATGGATGCGGCAAACAGCCTCCTTGAGGTAAAGGTGGACAAACAGGAACTGGAACAGCGGCCGTGCGCAAAGGCAGATCTTAACACATCGCATTATGGCCTTGGCAGGCAGATATTTGCAGCGCTCAGGAAGGAGCAGCTTGGCGCTGATGAAGGGGCCTCTGCCATATTTTCATACACAACTGAAGACTGAATGGAGCAGGAGACATGGCAGGCAGAAACTGGAAGATATCACCCCTTGAAATCGTAAAGACCGGGCCGGTGATACCGGTTATGGTGGTTGAAAAACTTGAATATGCTGTCCCAATGGCAAAGGCCCTGCTTGCAGGCGGGATCAGGGTTCTTGAAATAACCCTGAGAACCCCGGTTGCAATTGATGTTATCAGGGCAATAAGCAGTGAGGTTCCAGATGCCATTGTGGGTGCCGGAACCGTGCTCACCCCTGAGGAACTTCACATGGTGGCAGATGCAGGCGGCACCTTTGCCCTTAGCCCCGGGATGACCCCAAAACTCCTTGAGGCGGCAAACAGCGGTCCCGTTGCATTTATTCCCGGTATATCAACAGCTTCAGAGCTCATGATGGGCATGGAGATGGGATACGATGTGTTCAAGTTTTTTCCTGCAGAGGCAGCAGGGGGCGTAAAGGCAATAAGGTCCATAGGCGGGCCGTTTCCACACTGCACCTTCTGTCCTACCGGGGGCATCTCTCCGGCAAACTGCCGGGATTATCTTGCCCTTGAAAATGTCGCCTGTGTAGGCGGTTCATGGCTTATTCCTGGCGATGCTGTAAAAAACGGTGAATGGGAGCAGATAACCAGGCTTGCATCAGAGGCAGTTTCCCTGGCATCATAATGGTGTGGCATTCAGAAATGGGTCAGACAGGTCAGGCATGAAAATACTGGTATTAAATTCCGGCTCCTCGTCACTTAAATTTCAGCTCTTTTTGCTGCCCGGGCTTTCTGTGGCAGCCTCCGGGCTTGTGGAGGGGATTGGCGAGGCGACTGGAGCTGCCCGAATCAACTTTGCTGATGAAAGCGGCAGGGAAAAGACGCTTGAATATCAGCAGCCTGTTTCCGACCACAGGCAGGCAATCAGGCTCATGGGAGAGCTTCTTAAGGAAAGCGGCTCTTTTTCAGATATCAGTGAGATTGCTGGAATAGGCCACAGGGTTGTGCATGGCGGTGAGAAATTTCATGAGCCGGTTCTAATTGACCATACAGTAATTGAAACCATTGAGAGGCTGGTACCTCTTGCACCCCTTCATAACCCGGCAAACCTTACAGGCATCCGTGTTATAATGGAGCATGCCCCAGATATACCGCAGGTGGCGGTTTTTGATACTGCCTTTCACCAGACCATGCCTGAGCATGCCTTCATGTATGCGCTTCCCTATGAAATTTACAATAAACTTCATGTGCGGCGTTATGGATTTCACGGCACATCCCACGGATTTGTTGCAAGACGTGCGGCAGATTATCTGGGAAGGCCCATAGAGGAGCTTAACATTATTACCCTGCACCTTGGAAACGGGGCAAGTGCCGCTGCCATAAGGGGCGGCAGGTGCATTGATACCTCAATGGGTATGACTCCGCTTGAGGGGCTGGTCATGGGGACCCGCAGCGGGGATTTTGATGCAGCCATCCTCTTCTACCTTGCCAGGGAGGCAGGCATGGACATTGACGCACTGGACCGCATGGTGAACAGGCAAAGCGGGCTGAAGGGAATATGCGGTGAAAATGACATGCGAACCATTACCGAGGCAGCAGAAAAGGGCGATGACAGGGCCAGGCTTGCCCTGGATATATTCTGCTACAGGCTTAAAAAGTACATCGGTTCCTACATGGCTGCCCTGGGCGGGGTTGACTGCATTGTATTCACCGGTGGCATTGGCGAAAATTCCGCTGTGGTTCGCATGAAGGCCTGCTCTGGGCTTGAGGCAATGGGTATCACCATTGACCACGAGAGAAACATGGGGTGCAGAAAAGACATAATGGCCATTCATTCAGATGATTCTTCCTGTGCCATACTGGTAGTCCCCACTGATGAAGAACTTGAGATAGCACGGCAGACTGTAAAGGTCTGTGGAATAAGGAGAGAGAATTCATGAGTAACCATCCACTTGCAGGAAAACCTGCCCCGAGAGATATGCTGATAAATGTTCCGGAACTGATTTCCGCCTACTATACGAGAAAACCCCGAATGGATGTTGCCACCGAGCGGGTAAGCTTTGGAACCTCCGGGCATCGCGGTTCATCTCTGAAGAACAGTTTTAATGAGGCCCACATCCTTGCAACAAGCCAGGCCGTGTGTGAATACCGCGCAGAGGCAGGAATCACAGGCACACTCTTTATGGGCATGGATACCCATCCGTTATCATGGCCTGCACAGCTTACCGCACTTCAGGTCCTTGCGGCAAACGGCGTTAACGTCTGTATTGCCGAAAATTTTGGATACACCCCCACACCGGTTATCTCCCATGCCATACTTACACATAACCAGGAGCAGAAGGAGCAGTGTGACGGCATAGTCATAACCCCTTCGCACAATCCTCCCACAGACGGCGGTTTCAAGTACAATCCTCCCCACGGTGGCCCTGCTGATGTGGATGTTACCTCATGGATTCAGGACAGGGCAAACCGTATTCTTGAAAACGGCCTTTCTGACGTAAGGAAAATGGACCTTGAAAGTGCCCTTGAAGCCCGGAACGTGCGCCAGTACGATTTTTTAACCCCGTACGTTGAGGACCTCAAAAACGTGGTGGATATGGATGTTATCGCCCGGTCCGGAATCCGCATAGGGGCAGATGCCCTTGGAGGCTCAGGGCTTGCCTACTACAAGGCAATCCGCGACAGGTACGGCCTTAACATGGACTGCCTGCACGATACCCTTGATTCCACCTTCTCCTTCATGCACCTTGACTGGGACGGAAAGATCAGGATGGACTGCTCATCTCCCTATGCAATGGCAGGCCTGGTTTCACTTAAGGACAGCTATGACATTGCCTTTGGAAACGATACTGACTTTGACCGTCATGGTATTGTCACCCCCAGCAGCGGCCTCATGAATCCAAACCACTACCTCAGTGTTGCCATTGATTACCTGTGCAGGAACCGCCCGGAATGGGACAGCAGCCTTGCAATAGGTAAAACCCTTGTGAGCAGTTCCATAATAGACAGGGTTGCCCAGGGCCTTGGCAGAAAGGTCATTGAGGTGCCTGTTGGTTTCAAGTGGTTTGTGGACGGGCTTATTCATGGCACAATCTGTTTTGGTGGCGAGGAGAGCGCAGGAGCAAGCTTCCTGCGAAAAGACGGCAGGGTCTGGACCACGGACAAGGACGGGATGATACTTGCGCTTCTTGCAGCAGAGATTACTGCCTGCACAGGAAAGGATCCGGGAGAGTATTACAAAACACTTACTGAAAAGTACGGCACCCCGGTCTATGCAAGGCTTGATACCCCGGCTACCGTGGAGCAGAAAGAGATTTTAAAGAAAGTTGGGCTATCTCTGTAGAAAATACTATTGATAAACAGAGCAAGCTTCTTATAGAATTTATGAAACAGACAAAAAGAGACATTAACGAAACAAAGAATGAACTCAAGAACATGATTATAGATTCTGTTGCAAAACAAAAAGAAATGATTGAAATGAATGCAGAGGAAACAGATCAGAAAATTGAAAGCCTCAAGCAATACCTTCAAGACAGTCTTGAAAAACAAAACAACAGAATTGAAGAAATTTCAATTATGAAAGGTTCTGGAAGCTTGAATCTTGGAGAAGGTGAAGAGGGCGAAGAAGAAATTGAGCTTGGATCAGATCTCTTGCCACCCCTTCCTCAAATAGAAAAAAGCGTAAAAACTGAAAGAAAAAAGACAGAGGATACAATAGAAGACATTATTGGAGAAAACAAAATAGAAGAAGATAAGAATGCTTCAAAAAAGACGGTTCCAGCCGTCAAAAAAGAAGAGAAACCCAAAATAAGACAAATGAAAATTTCTCTTATAGCTATAGATACAGAAGACAATAAA
>JALWJV010000117.1 GCA_026996955.1 Deltaproteobacteria bacterium | reverse complement strand
TATAACCATTCGATAGGGTCTTAAGACCATAACAAGACAGAAAAATAAACTAAAAGCGCATACGCCCATAATTTTTCTGAAATAACACTAAAGTCCGTTGCTGACTTTTTACGAATCCATCATCCTTTAATGCGCATGAATGACAGGCGTGTAATACGCATCCGGGGGCTCTCCCTTCATAACCTCAGACATATTGACCTGGATATCCCGCTGGGCAGGCTTGTTGTGGTTACCGGTGTCTCCGGTGCAGGGAAATCTTCACTTGTCTTTGATTCAATATATGCAGAGAGCCAGCGCCGTTTTATAGAGACATTTTCCCCTTATGCCAGGCAGTTTCTTGAAAGGCTTCCGCGTCCCCCTGCAGAGGAGATTGAAAATCTTCCTGCGGCAGTTGCCATTGAGCAGAAAAATCCTGTCAAAAATGCCAGATCAACAGTTGGAACCCTTGCAGAGCTGAATTGGCCAGCCCGCCTCCTGTTCTATTACCTTGCTGACCTGATCTGCCCTGATTGCGGTGCGGTCGTGCAGGATAATTCTCCAGGGGATGTGGTCAGGTATGTAAGGTCATGGCAGCAACAGTCTGAAGGGACCCTGCTCATGACCGTATCTGTACCAATGGAGCGTTGCAGGGCCATGCTTGAGCAGGGGTGGTTCAGGTGTCTTCGTCACGGCAGGGTGGAACGTCTTGACTCCTGTCCTGAAGATCCGGGCATCGAATCCATCGAGTTTGTGATAGACCGTTTCAAGAGCACAGGTGCCTTGCCCTCCCGTATATCAGAATCAGCAGAACAGGCATTCAGCCTGGGTGATGGCAGGGTCTTTCTGGTGGAGCCTGGAAAGGAGAGAGTTACGTTCAGCCGTGGCATGCACTGTGCGTCCTGTAATAGGGATTTTCAACAGCCTGCTCCCTCCCTGTTTTCATTTAACTCATCTGTTGGCGCGTGTCCTGTATGCACGGGTTTTGGGAGGATACAGGCCATTGACCGCGATCTTGTTGTTCCTGACCCGTCTCTTTCAATTGCCCAGGGTGCAGTAAAGCCCCTTGAGACAAGGGCACGATGGAAGGCACGCCTTTTAGCAGCCTGCTCTAAGGCATCTATTGATGTTCACTCCCCCTGGCGGGAACTTTCAGAAGAACAGAAGGAGATGGTCTTTTCCGGATTTGGAAACTGGCGAGGGGTGGACGCATTTTTTGCAAAGCTTGAACGTAAGCGCTACAAGCCCCATATAAGGATGCTGCTTGCCCGCTATCGCACTTATCTTACCTGTCCTTCCTGCAAGGGCGCCAGGTTTAGGCAGGAGACGCTGTGGTACATGCTTGCAGGGCTCAGGCTTCCTGAATTTTATGACCTTACCATCAGGCAGGCAATCAGGTGGTGTCAGGAGGTCAGGAGGGATAAGAACCCTGATGAGGCAACAGGAGCGCTGCTGGATGACCTGGAGTACAGGCTTGATACCCTGTGCAGGGCAGGCCTCCACTATCTTTCAATGAGCCGCGCCTCCCGCACGCTTTCCGGCGGAGAGGCGGCAAGGATAAATATGGCACGTGCCCTTGGGGCAAGGCTTTCAAATACCCTTTACTGTATTGATGAGCCATCCACAGGGCTGCACGCTGTTGATTCAAGAAAGATTGTAAGGCTTTTATACAGGCTTGTAAGGGCAGGAAATACCGTGCTGGTGGTGGACAATGCCTCGCAGATTGTCTCTGCGGCACAGCAGGTTATTGAGCTTGGGCCTGGTTCAGGAACCAGGGGAGGCAGGGTGACATATCAGGGAACTCCTCCACGTCTGGAAGGGGTGTCAGAGCAAAATCCATGCTATGGCAGCTCCGGACATGGAAGGCAAACCCTTGTAAATGACAGGTTTTTAGATGGTTATGACAATGAGTTCATATCTGTATCAGGTGTTTCCCAGCATAATCTAAGGTCAATAGACGTGCGTTTTCCCCTGCATGCCGTAAGCTGCATCTCCGGGGTGTCAGGTTCGGGCAAATCCACCCTGGCTGAAGATGTCCTGTTTCGCGCGGTATCAAGGAAGCTTGGCAACCCCTGTGAAAAGCCCGGTGAACACACTTCCCTCAATCTTCCATCTTCCATAACGTTCTGTGAACTGGTTGACCAGAGTGCCCCTTCAAGGACCCCAAGGGCATGCCCTGCCACAGCCCTTAAGATATTTGATATTGTCCGAAAGCTCTTTGCCTCCTGCCCCGAGGCAGTATCCCAGGGATTTGGGCCTGGTGTATTTTCATTTTATACAGAAGATGGCCGGTGCCGGGAGTGTGCAGGCCAAGGCAGCCGGACCGTGGAGATGCAGTTTCTCCCTGATTTTATCGTGCCATGTCCAGAATGTGGCGGCAGCCGTTTTAACCTCAAGGTGCTGTCAGTGCGTTACAGGAATAAAAACATAGCGGACTGCCTTGATATGACCATTGAAGATGCACTGGAGTTCTTCGGGGACCTGCCTGCATTTGGCCGCCGTGTCAAGCCTGCCCTGCAGTTGGGTCTTGGCCACCTCAAGCTGGGACAGCCCCTGAGCATGCTCTCGGCTGGGGAGATTCAGCGGCTCAAACTGGCAGGATACCTTCAGAAAAGTACAAAAAAGGGAGAGGGGCTTTTTATACTGGATGAGCCAACCAGGGGGCTTCATGCCTCTGAGGTGAGCATGCTTGTGGCAGCCCTCGATGAGCTGGCATCACGCGGGCATACAGTAATCATAGTGGAACATGATCTGCAGGTAATTGCCCGGAGTCACTGGGTGGTGGACCTTGGGCCTGGCGGAGGAACAGATGGAGGCAGAGTGGTTTACCAGGGCAGCCCTGCAGGTATGGGCGCAGACTCTGTTACAGGCCGAATGCTTCAGGAAATTCTGGCATCCAGGGATTTTGGGCAGGTTTCAGTAAGGGATGAGGTGTCTGAATACAGCTCCGGTCCAAATGACCTTGAGTCCAGCAACCACTGCATAAGGATACGGGGTGCACGCCACCATAATCTCAAGAACATTTCCCTTGATATTCCTCATAACCGGATTGTGGTAATTACCGGGGTTTCCGGTTCAGGAAAATCAACCCTTGCCTTTGACTGCATATTTTCTGAAGGTCAGCGCCGTTACATGGAGGGACTTTCCTCCTACATGAGGCAGTTTGTTACAATGTATCAGCGTCCTGACGTTGATTGCCTGGAGGGGCTTACCCCTTCGGTTGCAATTGAGCAGAGGACCAGCCGGGCAGGTTCCATGTCAACTGTGGCCACCCTTACAGAAACTGCCCACTATCTCCGGCTCCTTTATGCAAAGGCGGCAGAACCCTGGTGTATCAGGTGTGATATGTCCATGAAGGCAATGTCCGCCAGGGAGATTGCACAGGAAGTGGTTTCAAAATGGGAGGGTGAGGAGTTCTTTGTGGCAGTTCCCAGGGTTATCAGGAGAAAGGGGCAGCATGCATTGGAGTTTGAGCAGGGGATAAGGAGCGGCATAGAGCTGTTCCGGGTAGATGGAAAGGTCTGCTCTGCTGATGCAATACCGCCCCTGAGACGTTACCAGGAGCATTCCATCTTCTGGATTCTGGGCAGCATACGGCTGTTAAAAGAGAATATCGAACATATTGAAGAACTTGTAAGCCGGGCAGCAGCTGCCGGCAGGGGAATGGTCAGTTTTGTGCCTGTGAAGGATGAGTCGGGGTGCAGGGAATTGGTTTTTAGCACTGTTCATGCCTGTCCGAAGTGTCATAAGGGCGCAAGAGAACCTGATCCCCTGCTGTTTTCATTCAGCACAAGGGCCGGACGATGCAGGGAGTGTGGCGGAAGCGGAAAGCATGATAACGGGGCCGCCTGCAGTGCCTGCAAGGGCAGCAGGCTCAATGAGGAGGCCCGCTCCTGGCGTATTGGAGGGTTCGGGATTGATGCGGTATTCAACAAGGAGATAGGCGAAGCCCTTTCATTGATGAACTCCTGGCTTGAACAGCCGCCGTGGAGCAGCGGTATTGATAAAGTTGCACGGGGCCTTGTGGAAAATGTCTCAACCAGGCTGGAATTTCTTGTGAGCCTTGGGCTTGACTATCTCCCCCTTGATTTTTCAGGTGACGCACTTTCAGGCGGAGAGGCCCAGCGGATAAGGCTTGCTGCCCAGGCCGGATCAGGCCTCTGCGGTGTTACCGTGGTGCTTGATGAGCCTACCATCGGGCTTCATCCAAGGGATAACAGGCGGCTGATAGAGGCATTCAGAAGGCTTAGAGATGCTGGAAACAGTGTGATAGTGGTTGAACATGATGAAGATACCCTGCGTGCTGCTGACTGGCTGATCGACCTTGGGCCTGGAGGGGGAACAAACGGTGGCAGGGTAGTTGCCCAGGGCACAACTGATGAAATAGTTGCGTGTAAAGAATCTGCAACCGGTGCTGCCCTGCGGAGTGCAGAGCGCAGGCGTCTCAATCCGGCAAGGGTGGTTAAGTCTCATGAGAATATGATGGTTATCAGTGGTGCCAGGTGCCGCAATCTCAAGGGATTTGAAATAAGGGTGCCAAGGTCAGCAGTCACCGTGATCACCGGGGTATCCGGTGCTGGCAAAAGCACCCTTGCCTTTGAGGTGCTTGCACCTGCCCTTGCCAATGCCATTCATGGTAATGACAAGGATAATTTTGCAAATGCATCAATTTCAGGTCATGAGGGCATAAGTCGCGTTGTAACTGTAGATCATTCCCCAATCGGCAGAACCCCGCGTTCGTGCCCGGCAACGTATATCGGAGTCTGGACAGAGATAAGAAATCTCCTGGCACGGGTTCCCCAGGCAAGGGGCCAGGGATTTGGGCCGGGCCGTTTCTCATTCAATCTTGAAGGCGGCAGGTGCAGCGCCTGCAAGGGACAGGGCAGCATCAGGGTAACCCTGGGTTATCTCCCTGATGTGTTTGTACCATGTGAACAGTGCAACGGTTTGCGGTTTGAGCCCGCAACCCTTGATATAAAGTGGAAGGGCAGGAGTGTTGCGGATATCCTTTCCATGACCATTGAGGAAGCCCGGGAGTTTTTCAGGGCTGTGCCCAGAATTCACCGCTATCTTGCCGTTACATCAGAGCTTGGCCTTGGATATCTTACCCTTGGGCAGCCCGCTCCAACCCTTTCAGGGGGAGAGGCACAGCGCCTGAAACTTGCACGGGAACTTGCCTCGGGAAGGTGTGAAAATACCCTTTACCTGCTTGATGAGCCCACCACAGGGCTTCATATCAATGATGTCTCGCTCCTTATTCGTCACCTTAAACGTCTTGCCGCCAGGGGCAGCACGGTTGTTGTGATAGAGCATAATATGGATGTGATTGCCGCATCGGACTGGCTCATTGACCTAGGGCCTGAAGGGGGAAAAAGAGGGGGGAATCTGTTGTTTTGCGGTACACCTTCAGAGTTTGTGGAGGCAGAGGTTGCATCCGAAACCAGAATTGCCCTTGAAGAGTATCTAGTATAATTCAGCGTTTAGACAAGAATTCTGGGAGTTATTTGCATGCGAAGCAGGCGGTGGATGTATGTTTTTTACTTGTAAAATATCAGTGTTAGATTTTATAATTAATGATGGTGCAATAAATTGCGGGAAAACTGATTGAGGGATGTTAGGCGTGTTTTTTTGTAACTGTTCAGCGTATGCACCTTTAAGATTGGTAGATGGTCTTGTTTTTCCGTTCCGGAGAATAATTTCTTGTTTTTCTAAGGCTCGCTACGCCAAAA
>JALWJV010000116.1 GCA_026996955.1 Deltaproteobacteria bacterium | reverse complement strand
ATTCGATAGGGTCTTAAGACCATAACAAGACAGAAAAATAAACTAAAAGCGCATACGCCCATAATTTTTCTGAAATAACACTAAAGTCCGTTGCTGACTTTTTACGAATCCATCAATCTTCATGGTCAGGCAATCCATGCAGGAGCTTGAGGGCCAAAATAAAGCAGGAAATCGAGAGGTTGCCCTGAACAGCTGCCAGGAAAGGTTGACAGTTTTTCCCGGCATGGTCTATTTTGAACCATGCGAAAAAATTATCTGTCCATCGAGTTCCTGTTCCAGTTATCCGCCCTGCTTATATCATTTATCCTTGTGCATGGTGTTTACATCACAATAATCCGGCCTGCGGCTGATGAATTTCTTGAAAAGCAACGCGCAATAATGGCAGAAGATCCGTCACATCAGGAGCAGAGCAATTTTTATGTAGTGCTTCGGGACTACGAACAGGAGGCGTGTATTATCCTGATGCTCTGGGCAACTGCAATCATGGGGTGGAAGGCAGCGCTTATCCTGAAGCAGCAGAATCAGCTCGGCCAGGACCTGCTAAAGCTTCCAGCCGGGCTTCCCATAGGCCCGGAGGATACACGGGAACTTCAAAACAGGCTGAGTGAGCTCCCTGAAAGTGCCGCCCATTTCCTGCTCCCCCGTGCCCTTCGCACAGCCATTCAGCGCTTTGCAGCAACCCGCAATGTACAGGATGCGGCAACTGCGGTAAATGCTGTGTGTGACGCTGAGGGAGAGAGGCAGGAGGCAGAACTCTCAATTATCCGCTACATTGCCTGGGCAATTCCCTCCATCGGATTTATCGGCACAGTCAGAGGCATCGGGGCGGCACTTGCCCATGCAAACCGGGCGGTAGAAGGTGACATAACCGGCATAACCCAGAACCTTGGAGTTGCCTTCAACTCCACATTCATTGCCCTGATTCTTTCCATCATACTGATGTTCCTGATTCACCAGCTTCAGCTCATACAGGAAAGGCTTGTTCTTGACACAGCAGAGTACTGTGACACACACCTTATCTCAAGAATGCGCAGCCGTCCCCTGTCCTGAAGCCTTTTTTGAGCATACTTGATGTCACTTAAAAAACCGCGAAGCCCCATTTCCGTATTCAACCTCTCCTTTCTGGATATAATGTTCTGCGGATTTGGTGCGGTTGTGCTTCTTGTCCTCATTGTAAACAGCCAGATGGTGAGCAGCAGGAACCAGCAACATGAAAATCTTCGGGCAAGAGTTGCAATTCTTACGGATGAAATTGAGGCTGAAGAAAAACTCATTGAAAAGCTTAAAAACAGCCTTGAAGAGCTTGACACCAACGCAACCAGGCTTCAGGGCAGGTCAGAGATTATCCTTTCTGAAATCAAGCGCACTACCCGGGAAATCGCAGAATATCGAAACATTTCCCTTGCAGAAAAGGAACATATCAACAAACTTGCCTCTGAGCTTAAAAGTACGGCAAAGATTCAAAAGAGAAAACTTGCAGAAGAAAAGCTGGACAGGAATGCCGGGCGAAAGGCCCTTAAATTTACCGGCCAGGGCCACAGGCAGTACCTTACAGGCCTTCGTCTTGGAGGAAAACGTGTGCTGATACTGATTGATGCATCAGCCTCAATGCTTGACAGCACTATCATAAACATACTCAGAAGGCGAAACCTGCCTGAATCGGAAAAACGAAATGCACCCAAGTGGAACAGGGCAAAGAGGACTGCCAGGTGGCTTCTGGCAAATCTTCCCCTTGGATCAGGGGTGAGTGTAGCAACCTTCAACACGGATGCCCACCCCCTTGGAGACTCCAGGAAAATTTGGGTGCCTGTAAAAGATACCGGAAAGCTTGAAACCATTCTCTCAGACCTTATGGCTGTAACTCCTGCAAACGGCACCAATCTTTACAGGGCATTTTCATGGGCAGCATCTCTTCATCCGGCACCTGATAACATCCTGCTCCTTACAGACGGCCTTCCCACAATGGGAGCTTCTTCTCCATCAGGCTCAAAGGCAACATCGGAGCAGAGGACCGATTACTTTCTCCAGGCAGCATCCCGTCTTCCAGCTGGTGTCCCTGTAAACACCATCCTCTTTCCCATGGAGGGGGATCCAATGGCAGCATCAATGTACTGGAAACTTGCAGTCAGGACCCGCGGTTCATTTCTTACCCCAACAAGGGACTGGCCATGAGAAAGACCCGTCGTCCCATAGAGGTGTTCAGCCTGTCGTTCCTGGATGTTGTGTCCTGCGGTTTTGGGGCAATAGTGCTGCTTCTTCTGATTTCCCAATTTTCGGAGCCCAGAGTGGTTGAAAAGATCAGCAAGGAGCTCAAACAGGAGGTGCAGATTCTGGAAGAAAAGAAGATGGAGGCCCGGGGCAAAAGCCGCATCCTTGCCAGGCAGCTTGTTTCAAAGAGAAAACAGGTCTCTGAGCTTAAAGAAAAGGTTGCAAGGCTTGAAGCTGAACTTCGGAGGATACAGGGGCAGTATCATGCAGCCCAGACCGATTCAGAGGCAAAGAAGGTCATTGCAAGAGAACTCGAAATGGCAAAACAGCAGCTCACCCAGGACATGAAACGCCTTCAGAAGCAGCAGCCGGTGAAGGCAGATGCCGTAATCGGAGGTATTCCGGTTGACAGCCAGTACATTATCTTTGTCATTGACACATCCGGCTCCATGCAGCGATTTGCCTGGCCCCTGGTGAGAAAAAAGATGGCTGAGATACTTAAAATCTACCCGCATGTCAAGGGGATACAGGTGATGAATGACATGGGTGACTACATGTTCTCACAGTATGCGGGAAGATGGATTCCAGACACCCCTGGCCGCCGCAAGGTTATTCTTTCAATGCTTTCAAACTGGGCGCCCTTTTCAAACTCAAGCCCTGTTGAGGGGGTGGAACGGGCAATACGCACATTCTATTCCAGGGGCAAAAACATATCCATCTACATACTTGGGGATGATTTTTCAAAGGGTTCCATACAGGATGTGGTTGATACCATAAACAGGCTCAACAGGGCGGACAGCAGCGGCAGGCGGAGAGTCAGGATTCATGCCGTGGGCTTTCCTGTGCTTATCAAGGAGGCTCCGGGCTCGGAAAATATCGCCCGTTTTGCCGCACTTATGCGCCGTCTTGCCGAAGACAACAATGGCAGCTTTGTGGGATTGAGCTCGTTAAGATAGAAATCCGGTAAATTCACACCTTTTTTCACTTTTACACTTGCCAAAATATAAAATCTTATTTATCCTTATTTTCCAACAAGAAAATCCATCCGGAAAATTTCAACAAATTCATATATAAATAAAAAGGAGATTGAGACATGAAAAAATTCAGATGTACTGTTTGCGGTTATATTCACGAAGGCGACACCCCACCTGAAAAGTGCCCGCAATGTGGCGCAGCAAGCGACAAGTTCGTAGAGGTAACAGGCGGACCACTTGAGTTTGCTGACGGCCATGTAATTGGTGTTGCAAAGGATGTTGATGCAGAGATCCTTGAAGGTCTCAGGGCAAATTTTACAGGCGAGTGCACTGAGGTAGGCATGTACCTTGCCATGAGCCGCCAGGCAGACAGGGAAGGTTATCCTGAGGTTGCCGAGGCTTACAAGCGCATTGCCTTTGAAGAGGCAGAGCATGCCGCAAAGTTCGCAGAGCTTCTTGGTGAAGTGGTTGAGGCTGACACAAAGGCCAACCTCAAGGCAAGGGTTGAGGCTGAGTTTGGTGCATGCCAGGGCAAGAAGGACATTGCTGTCAAGGCAAAACAGCTTGGCCTTGATGCAATCCATGACACAGTGCATGAGATGTGCAAGGATGAGGCACGCCACGGTCAGGCCTTTGCCGGCCTGCTCAAGCGCTACTTTGGAGAATAGTCCGCAGGACCATATTTCCAAAATTATGTAACAATTTAAGGGCGTTTATCCTGGCGGGTAAACGCCCTTTTTATTTGAGTTCGATAAATAAATTTTGTTCTTTCTTTTTTATGGGAAAAATGGCTGTAATTTTTTCCATATGAAAGAAAAAATTACAGGTTAGTCCAACTGTATCTTGAAATAGAACAGTCTGATTATTTGGCAAGGCTACTTGAACGTGATCGTATATATCAATCCGGCACCGCTCTTTGCCGCACCGCTTTTCATCTCAAGTTCAAGGCCCTTCCAGAGATGGTAGCGCGCAACAAACATGGTTCCATCATCGTCCGTGCCTGCCTCAACCCCAACGGTAAGGTCCTCGGTGACATCTTTTCCGGCAAACACACGGGTTTCTGAGGAGTTCTCTCCGGCTCCTTTTACATCCAGGTGATCAAGCCCGGTATAATTTTTCAACTGCTGGGCCATCAGATCAGCACCGGCAATAACAGCGGTGTTGGCAGCTGCTTCACTGAATCCGGGATCGTTCTTGGTTTTGCCTGTAATAAGCATGGTGATGGCATCCTGGGAGGAGATGGAAGGGTCTGTTGAATACCCTGAGACATCCAGGTCGGTGGCATAGCCCGTCACCCGAACGCCAACAGGCGTGTCCTTCACATCACGAACTGCAACCAGGTTCACCCCGGGATTATCTAGCCTTCCCCCTGCATAGGATATGATGCCCTTTTCAATAGTCAGGTCATGACCGTAAAAACGAAAGGTTCCATCCTTTATCTTCAGTTCACCGTGCGCTACCGGCTCCTTTCCAGGAAGCATCACCACTGTCAGACTGCCGGTAATGTGACAGTCAAGCCCGAAGCCCTCAAAATGTACCAGGTCAAGCAGATTAAGCGTAACCTCGGCATCTATGGGCATACCCTTTTTACCCTGGGGATTCTCCCTGCTTACAATCACAACATCGCCCGACGGTTTCTCAACACCGGCAGGAATCTCTCTTGGAGTGATTTCAGCCTCGGGCACAGTTACCTCACCCCTTACCTTGACGCCATCCTTGCCTGCATAGTTGATATTCAGATCAGGAGAAATGCGGACAGTGGCATCAGGTATGTTAAGGACCATAAAATTATTGCCTGTAAGCTCTATGTTGGCAGGCCAGCCCTTCGCTGCATCAAGTAACACGTTGCCCTTTACATTAAGGGAGTCCTGGCCGGATTTAACATGCCCGGTAATCTTAAGGCCTGTGGCGCTGTCCGCAACAACATCAAAGAGGGTTTCATCAATATCAAGCCCTGCCATGGGCACATCTGGCCCTGCCATTGTAAGCATTGCCTTTCCATTGATACGAGGGTCACCCACAACACCACCGATGTTCAACCTGGCAGTAAGACTCCCCTCGGTATCCTTTATCTCCGGCACAAATGCACTTATAAGACCAAGGGCCCTTACCTCAACATTTACATTTCCATCAAGGGGGGCGCGCTTTATATCCTGTTCAAGCATTGCCCGCGGGATATTAACACTGGCATCAATGCCATTATCCCCCATCTGCAAGTTCACTTTGGCAGACACCTCTTTTTTATCCAGGCTTGCATCAATACTTCCGCCCTGGTATTCAAGGCGCACCTTGCGCTGTTTGTCAACCAGGCACTCCACCACACCAGGCGAAATTGTAATTTTTGCATCTGCCGTTGGCACAGCGCCAAGACCAGCATGAAGATCGGCATTAATTTCACCTGAAAGTTCGGTAACTGAAGGGGGCAGAAATTGTGAAAAACGCTTGAATGAGATTCCCCGGATCTCAGCCCGGGCAGTGCCGTCTCCCTTTTTAAGCCAGTGGGCATTGGCACATACAGAGGCAGTGCCATCCTTCAGGCACAGAGGGGGAACCTGTGCCTGAAGGAT
>JALWJV010000115.1 GCA_026996955.1 Deltaproteobacteria bacterium | reverse complement strand
CAGAGAGGGGAGTGGAAACAAAAGAGCCTGGAGCTGGAAACCTGTCAGCTCTAACCCAAATTACCACATGGCTTACCCCGAAAGAAATCGGAGATGGTCTGTTAGACAGAATATCTCACTATGTTTCAGAGATTTCCAGTGCAACTCCTGATAGTCATTATGTAAACATAGACCGTGAGGCTCAGAAGGAGAGCAACTGGGCAGAAGAGTGGAAAAAGTTCTTTAAGCCCATCCGGGCAGGAAACCATTTTCTGATTCGCCCCCACTGGGAAGAGGCACCCCTTGATCCCCCTGATATAGAGATAATCATTGACCCAGGTCAGGCATTTGGGGTTGGCACACATGCATCCACCGCCCTGATGCTTGCCTCCATGGAATGGCTCTGGGAACAAAAGGGTAAAGGACATTACAGGCCAGAGGTACTTGACATCGGTACAGGTACCGGCATCCTTGGGATTGCCGCCTGCAAGCTTGGCGCATCAGGGGTAACGGCCATTGACATTGACCCTGAGGCTGCCAGGGCTGCATCTGAGAATACCCATCGCAACCATGTTGCCCACCTGATGGATACAAGCACCACCCCCATTGAAAAGCTCCAGAAAAAATTTGACCTTGTACTTGCAAACATTGACCGGGATACCATTACGGCCCTTAAAAATCACATTGTTTCTGTCATGCACCCAGGATCTGTTCTCATGCTTTCAGGATTACTTACATCCCAGGAGCAGGAGATTGCGGACATGTTCCATGCCAGAGGGCTTGAGACACTGAGGACAAGCAGGGGAAGCGGTGCAGGAGACAGCTGTTCTGATGAGTGGGCATGCCTGGTAATGACACACCCCCTTCCACAAACACCATAAACATCAGAACGCCATGGCTCGTAATGACATTGTGGTTGACACAGAACTGCTTGAAACCATGCCTGATGAAATTGAAATTTCAGGCAGCAGGGCCAGGCATTTTTCCAAAGCAAAACGGCTTCGCACAGGGGAGGAGGCGGTTATAAAAGACGGCATGGGCCTCTCCTTTATGGCAAAGGTAAAGGGTGTCGGCCCAGGCACAATAACATTCAAGGTCCTGTCACCGCTTGAATGCCCTGACGACACCATCCCTGCTGTCCTTGTTCCTGCTGTGATCAAGGGCAAGCGCATGGACTGGCTGATCCAGAAGGCGTGTGAGCTTGGCGTAAGGGAGATAAGGCCGGTTATAACTGAGCGCACAGTTGCAAACCCCAGGGGAATGCGTGTGAAACGCTGGCGTGAGATCGCTGTCCAGGCACTGCAGCAATGCTCTGGAAACAGGCTTACCAGGATTCATGAACCTGTGACCCTTGATGAACTTCTTGACAACCTTGTGCATTTAATAAAAATTGTTTTGTTAGAGGCAGACAGCCACCCGCCTCTACTTGAACTTGTCGATAATATCAGGGATTTTCCAGGTACTGAAATGGCCGTACTTGTTGGACCGGAAGGCGGATTTACAAGCCGCGAAATCACAAAATGTCTGGACAGGGAGTTTAAGGCAGCATCCCTAGGAATACGCATTTTGCGCACAGAAACAGCTGCCATTGCAACGGCAGCAATATTGCGCGCGTTATATGAGCAGACGGTAAGAAAAATTGACCACTAACCATCACGTCCTGATACTGGCTGGAGGACTTGGCACACGCCTGTGGCCAAGGAGCAGGCGCATGCGGCCCAAACAGTTCCTCCGCATTCAAAGCACTGAATCAATGCTTGAACGCACCATTGCCCGCATTCAGCCAATGATTCCCTGGGAAAATATCTGGGTCATTTCCAGGCCGGAACACCGTGAGGACATACTTGACCACCTGCCCCAACTTGCTGACAACCACGTAATCACTGAACCATGCCCAAGGGGAACCGCTGCAGCCATTGCCTGGGCAGTATCCATTATTGAAAAATCCGCATCCCCCTCTGCAGTGGCTGTACTGCCATCTGACCATATCATTGAGGACAGGGAAAGATTCAGGCAGGTGCTGTCTGCAGGGCTTGATTTTGCTGCCAAGAATCCTGTTATAGTAACCTTTGGTGTAAATCCCGACCGCCCTGAAACAGCTTACGGTTATGTGGAGATCAAAGAGAAGATAGAGACGTGCTCGGGCATACCCTGTTTTGAAGTCTGCAAATTCCACGAAAAGCCTGCCAGGGAAACCGCAGAGCACTACCTGAAAAAAGGCACCTTCTACTGGAACAGCGGCATATTTGCCTTTGCCCCTGACACACTATTTGCAGCCCTAAGCAGGTGCATGCCAGAGGCCTGGGAATCATTAAACGACCTGATGCAGAATCAGTCAGCCTATGCATATTCATTTATAGAATCCCAGTACAGCCGCATGCCATGTGAGTCCATTGACAAGGGGTTGCTTGAGCGCATACCCACCAGGTGTCCATCAGGGCAGATAAAACTTGTGCTTTTCCCCTTTGATTTTTACTGGTATGACATGGGGGTCTGGGAGACTTACTACCAGCTTGCCAGCAAGGATGAAAACGGAAACGCCATAAAGGGCACGGCTGTTGCCACCAACTGCAAGGACTGTCTCATAATCGGAGAGGACGGCACCCTTGCTGCAGCCACCCACTTGGAGGGCATGGCAGTTATAGCACAGGGAGATGCAGTGCTGGTATGCCCCAGGGACAGGCTTAATGAGGTGGGTGAGCTTGTAAATGAAATCAAGAAAATGGGCTTTAAGGAATATTCATGATAACCGGATTTGATACCACTGTTTTTCCCAGGCTGGACTTTCGAAACCCCGAAGAGTTCTGGAAAACAGTCCAGGAAATAAAAAAGTTTTTCAAAGACCATGAGGCAGAGATGTCTGTTGTGAACGAAAAGGCACACCAGTTCAAGCAGGCATATGCCATAATGGACCCTTTCATACAGAAATACACCGCTGAGGTCTGCCCGTACTGCGGAAACGTCTGCTGCTGTAACAAGCATGGTTTCCCTGAATTTGCCGACGTTGTGGCAATTCTTGCAATGGGCGGTAAGGTTCCTGAGTATGACCTGTCGGTTGACGAAGGGGCGCTGTGCCAGTTCATTGGGGAAAAGGGATGCGTTCTGCCACGCATTGAGCGGCCCTATCGCTGCACATGGTATTTCTGTGAGCCGCTGCTCCTTCAAATAGAAATCGGCCCGCCCAAACAGTACAGGGAGTTTGTCCAGGATGTCCAGTACATGGGGCATGCCCGTGCTGAACTGATGGAGGCATTTTACCACCTTTGGCAAAAATACAAAGGGGCCTGATTTCAATGATTATAAGTGCCAACCAGTTAACTTCTCTTCGAATTCTCCTCATGCCGCTTCCGTGGTTCCTGGTATATCACGGGACCACTGCAAGGACCATTGCTGTAATCATACTGTTTATCCTGGGTTTTACCGACTATTTCGACGGCATGCTGGCAAGAAAATACGGCACCACCCCCCTTGGCAGGCTGCTTGATCCAATCG
Organism: Deltaproteobacteria bacterium; assembly: GCA_026996955.1. Lineage (GTDB taxonomy): Bacteria > Desulfobacterota > Dissulfuribacteria > Dissulfuribacterales > QOAL01 > S144-17. The sequence continues at coordinate 2,312 of JALWJV010000115.1, read as the reverse complement.
CAGACAAGATCTTTGTTGCTGTAACCCTTCTGCCCCTTCTGCACCTGTCAATCCTGCCGCTGTGGATTGTGTGGCCCATATTCCTCCGGGAGTTTCTTGTAACTGAACTTAGGCGCTTTCTGACACCTGATCATGGTGAACTGAAGGTAACAGAACTTGCCAAGATCAAAACCACTGTCCAGATGACAGGTATCGGCCTTATCTTCCTGACAGCCACATTTACTGACAAGACAGTAAGCTACTTTTTAATACTGCTTGCCATGACAGGCACAGGGGCTGCCATGGCATGGATTGCCATGAAAAAGAAAAAAATCCCGCCAAGGCTGTGGATTGCCATGGGCTTCCTGCTTGCAGGGCTCATACCTCTTATGTTGTTTTCAACTGACCTGGCAAACGTAATTTACGGGGCAGTGCTCCTTGGAATTACCCTGGCATCCGGTGCCCAGTATGTGAAGGCAACCCTGCCCATGTGTCTTAAACGGGGATTTTCAGCCATTGCAGGGCTTGTCCTTTCAATATCCCTGCCACTTGCCCTGATCATTGTCCTGCCCCCTGTATCCCAGACCATGGCAGGGTTGATTACCCTGACAGTGGCAGTTGAATTCTGTTCACAGGGCATAGATATGTGGGCTGTACAGGAGGGGTACAGGACCCTTTCCAGGTACAAAAAACGGTTTGTGGTTCCAGTTGTGTTTGCCGCGCTTATCTACTGGATTACAACATCTCCCCAAACCGCTGTGAGCAACTTTATTATTATGGCTACGGCAGCAAGCCTCCTGTATGCAGCAGCAGATATCTTTTATCTAAGAAAGTTGTTAGTTGATCATTAAAGTAAAAAACAACGTAACTGCTCACCCTACTTATGTTAATAAAGGTTGGTAAATGGTCTTGTTTTTCCGTTCCGGTGAACAATTTCTTGTTTTTCTAAGGCTTGCTACGCTAAAATCGCGAAACTCGCTCGTCCCTCGCTCAGCGAGAGGCGATTTTTGTGGCTTCGCTTCGCCAAGAAAAACTACGAAATTATTCAAAGTCACTCCAAAACAAGACCATTTACCACGCTGAATAGATACAAAACACCAGGAGAAACCAATGACTTCTGAACAGATAGACAGGGACTTTATACCTGCCCTACGGGAAGGGGTGGAAATTGTCAAAATGATATTCTTCATGAAGATAAGGGACAAGGCAGAAGCCACCTATCCCGGAGAAGACAGGGGTTATTACGGAATGCTTGCCGGAGCCACTGTAAATCACCTCTTTGGCACGCCAAATCCTGAGCAGAGATTTATGAATTTTGCAAAAGAAAATCATGAAAGGGTGATTTCAATGCTGCAGGATGTACCTGCAGACATGGAATCACTTCGCATTCCCCTTACCGATGCCCTGAGGATACAGTTTCTCTGTGATCACCAGGAGGGGCTTGAAGATGGAAGCGGCGAGATACTTAAACAGGCAAAGGAGCTTGGCATATTGCTTGAAGACAGGGCAGTCCCGCTCCCAAAACAGTTCATGAATCTTGTTTATACAGTTGGCAAGGCATACGGGCTAGTAAAGGATCAGGGCTGACCGCCACAATGCAGAAGGAGCATTGGCAGAAAAAGGGAGCAGGACACCGCCAGCGGATGCGTGAACGGTTCATGAAGCATGGTCTTTCCGCCTTTACTGACGATGAAATACTTGAAATGCTCTACAGTTTCGGAACCCCGCGGCAGGACTGCAAGGAGCGGGCACGGCAGACTCTAAAACATTTCGGCTCCCTTGCAGCAGCCCTTGAGGCACCTTCTGATGCGCTTCAGCAGATAAGGGGTGTTGGACCAAACAATATCTTTGCCCTGAAATTCATCCACCAGGTAGCACGAAAATTCCTCAAGGCCCGGTTAAAGGGCAAAATCTATATTCAGGCTGCATCTGACCTGGTTGATTACCTCAAGCATGCCTTTTACATGCATGACCGGGAGGTGTTTGTGGTGACCTTTCTGGATATAAAACACGGCATCATTGAGGTGGAACAGCTATTTGAGGGCACACTTGCCGCAAGTGCGGTCTATCCAAGGGAGGTTATGAAAAGGGCACTTGAGCTCAACGCTGCTGCCCTGGTATTTGCACATAATCACCCATCAGGATTTACAGAGCCTTCTTATGAGGACATGGCAATCACCAAAAAACTCTTTCTTGCAGCAAGGCTTCTGGATATCCACGTACTGGACCATATCATAATCGGAAAGGGCGGACAGTTCCTGAGTTTTGCAGACCAGGGGATAATGGACCGCATAAGAGACGAGGCAAGCCGTGAGACATGAAAAACATGCGCT
>JALWJV010000114.1 GCA_026996955.1 Deltaproteobacteria bacterium | reverse complement strand
ATTCAGGCATAAACAACATTAAAAATAAAGAGGAACCATGCAACAGGAAACTACATCCGGAAATCAGCCAATAGTGCCCATTCAACTGGAGCTTGACAGCACCTTCTGTTTTACCTGTGACAAGGAGCTTGTGTGCTTTACCCGGTGCTGCAAAAAAAATGAAATCATACTTACCCCTGCGGACATCATCAGAATGAAGCAGCACCTTAACATGCTGTCCCATGATTTCATCAGGGAATATACCATTCCAGGCACCCTGGTCCCTACCGAGCTTCCGGTTCCTGTTATAAAACTGATTGAGGAGAAGGATAGTTCATGTCCGTTTCTTGGGGACGACGGCTGTTCAATCTATGAACACCGCCCTGTTGCGTGCAGGTACTATCCTATCGCCTCCGGGCTTTATCATAACAAGGATATCCAGAATAACGAGACATTCTTTGCAATGATCAAGGAGCCCATCTGCCAGGGACATGACCTTGGTGATGAGATGACAATCCGGCAGTGGCGTGAGTCCCAGGGCGTGGAGCCTTATGACGAGATGAATTCACCCTGGGTGGATATTGTGCTTAAGCGCAAATCCATGGGGCCATTCCTCACAAACATAAATGAAAAAACCTTGCAGATGTTTTTCATGGCTTCATACGATCTAGATGCATTCAGGCGTTTTGTCCTGTTCAGCCCCTTCCTTGAGATTTATGAAGTAGAGGATGAGATTATTGACAGCATCAAGAAAGACGATGTGGCCCTGTTCAACTTTGCAATGGACTGGCTGAAGACCACCCTGTTTGGCGAGGGTCTTGTTAAAATCAGGGAACAGGTAGCGCCTGCAGAGAACATAGAGGTTGACTGATTGTAACTGTTCAGCTTATTAACGGTAATTAAGGTACGTAAATGGTCTTATTTTTCCGTTCCGGTGAATAATTTCTTGTTTTTCTAAGACTCACTCCGCCAAAATCGCGAAACTCGCTGGTACCTCGCTCAGACAGACGCGATTTTCTGGCTGCGCTTCGCCAAGAAAAACTACGAAATTCTTCAGAGTCACTCCAAAACAAGACCATTCACTACACTGAATAGATACGACTGATTTTAATCTCGGTGACAGATACCCTGTGTTCAAAGCATGCCATGGACCACAAAATGTCTGTCACTGACCACCTCAACATTCAGAAAATCAAGGCCGGCATCTGAAAGCTGCTGCCTTACCTCATCCGGCCTGTAAGCGGCGCATAGTGAGTGATAAAAGTCCCTTTTAAGGACCTCCGGCTCGCTTCCGGAATATTTTTCTACTATCTCCCAGGCCTGTGTTTTCGATTCGGGACGTATCAGGTCCATGAGAAACAGTCCACAGCTCCCTGTGCCAGGGGCGTAATGCCTGACAATGTCCCACATCTGTGTAGCCTGTGGAAGGTGATGCAGGAGGCTGTTTACTATGATAGCTGATAACCCATCTGCCTCAATGGGTGTTCCTGGAAGATATCCGTGGTAAAGACGTATTCTGTCCTCAAGCCCGTTTGAACGTACACGCTCCCTGCCGAACCTTATCATTGCCTTTGAGGCATCCACACCGTGTACAGTACACCCCTTGCAGGCAAGGGCAAACCGAACAGATATATCCGCAGGCCCGCAGCCTGCGTCAAGGACATGGCCCTTGATCTCATTCCCAAAACGTTCTGTAAACAGACGCACAAACATTGAATGGGGGGCTTCGAAATCTGCCTCCGAGTAGGCCCTTGCCTGTTCTTCATCGTCCATAATTTCCGGCTCTGGTATCCTCTCCATGTCTCAAAGAACTCCCTTATGTGTTTTTTATAACGAAATAGAGCATTATGCTCACATTGCCTGCAAAAAGCAGCATATACTTGAAAGATGGTAATCGTATTGACCCGCAAACAAATAAGAATTATGGATAAAGACAGATTTTTATGTTATAGGACAGTGCTTTTGATTGATTAACAAAATTCCTACTTAAGTAATAACATCTGCCATTTTCTACAACTTCTCAACAACGGAATATACCCATGAGCTCAAAAGATTTCAAAATTCGTTTCTTCATAGTCTCTTTCAGTGCATTTGCCATCTTAGGCGCCTTTGCCGCCTATGCAGTGTGGCTTGACATATCCCTTCTGCATAATCTGCAGGGGCAAATACTGGTTGGAGCCGCACCTGCCGCATGGCTTCTGTTCTATGTAATGGGAATATCCATCCTGCCCTCCGGCATAGAAACAGGAAGCCCGGACAGCATTGAGGTCAGAAAAAAACTCTTCAGAGCACGGCTTCTCATACTTTCATTCATATTTTTTGCAGCAGTTTATGCAGCCTTTGGAACAGCCCTTCATAACCATTTGATAAAGAAAGGTGAGCCGTGGCTGTTGCAGGCACTGCTCTACGGTCCACCTGCCGTCTGGCTTTTATTCTACCTGACCAGTGCAGGTCTTGCACCTGTACAGGCTGAAGAAGGTAGCCCTGCAGCCAAACAACCTTCTTCCCAGGAAGAAGATACAAAAGATGGAGAAGAAACACCTTCAGAAGAGCCTTCAATCCCGGTTGCTGCTGTTGAGGAAAAGGGTCCGGATGAGGAGGAAATCAGGGAGACTGCTGTTGTGCAGTTCCTGGGCCTGCTTCAGCGTGAGGGCCGTCTGATTGACTTCCTGCAGGAGGACATTGAGCCTTATGAGGATGCGCAGATTGGTGCCGCAGTGCGGGAAGTACACCGTGGGTGCCGTACTGTGCTTAAAGATGCACTTGGACTCTCACCGGTGATGAATGCCCAGGAAGGATCAAATGTTGAAGTTGACGAAGATTTTGATCCTGCAAAAATCAGGCTTACCGGAAATGTACATGGGGATCCTCCATTTCACGGAGTCCTCAGGCATTGCGGCTGGCAGGCAACTGAGATCAGGCTTCCTGTCAGGACAGGTGATGTTGACAGAAAGGTAATAGCCCCAGCAGAGGTTGAGGTATAATGGCAGAAACACGATTTATTGCCGGCATTGACCTTGGCACTACAAACTGTGTCCTTTCATATATTGATACACAGACCGGCGAGGAGGGAGCGGTCAACATTTTCCGCATCCCGCAGATCACAGCCCCTGGAGAGATAGAGGAAAAGGAGCTTCTGCCCTCATTTATCTACATCCCGACAACAATAGAAAAGGAGGGCGGAGGGCTTACAATGCCTTGGGATCCGTTTGGAGACCGGGTTATCGGCTCCTATGCCCGGACCAGAGGGGCAGAGGTGCCGGGCAGGCTTATCGCCTCTGCGAAAAGCTGGCTTTGCCACCAGGGTGTTGACAGGACTGCCCCGCTCCTTCCGGTTGATGCAGCAGAAGATGTTGAAAAGATATCTCCAATTGCAGCATCTGCATCATTCTTAAGGCACATCAAGGCTGCCTGGAACAATACCATAGGCAAAGATACAGGTGAACGTCTGGAAGACCAGGAGGTTATTCTTACCATTCCTGCCTCCTTTGACGCTGTTGCACGTGACTTAACCGTCAGGGCAGCAGCTTCTGCCGGGATTGAACACCTTGCCCTTCTGGAAGAGCCCCAGGCTGCATTTTACGCGTGGCTCAACGCTGCAGGAGATGAGTGGAAGGAGCAGGTCTCTGAGGGAGATCTTATATTGGTCTGCGATGTAGGAGGTGGTACAACCGACTTCAGCCTCATCAGGGTCACCAATGAGGATGGAATAATGGGTCTTGAACGAGTGGCAGTTGGAGACCACATCCTGCTTGGCGGCGACAACATGGACCTTGCCCTCGCGTATGTTCTTGCACAGGAGATTGAACAGAAAGGTACAAAACTTGACTCAAGCCAGATGGAGACCTTGTGGCATAATGTAAGGCTTGCAAAGGAGAAGATACTCTCTGATTCTTCTGTTGATTCAGTGCCTGTGGTCATACCAGGCAGGGGATCAGGGCTTGTAGGGGGAACCATACGTTCTGAGCTCACCCGAAGTCAGGTAGAAAGCCTCCTGATGGAAGGTTTTCTTCCAGCCTGTGACCTTGAGTCATCCCCTGCACAGGGCGCCAGGATAGGTCTTCAGGAGATGGGGCTTCCCTATGCATCAGACAGCGCCATCACCAAATATCTTGCGCAGTTCATACGAAATCATGCCGGTCAGCAGGAAGAGACACCCCTTAGCGCGGTTCTTTTTAACGGCGGTGTTTTCAAATCTGCCATTATAAGAAAACGGGTCTTTGACAATCTCAAATCCTGGTCTGAACAATCAGGGACTGATACAGAGTTTCGCGAGATTTCTGGCCCTGACCTGGACCTTGCCGTGTCACAGGGAGCAGTTGCCTTTGGCTATCTCAACCGTTCAGGCGGAGTAAAAATCAAGGGCGGGACTGCCCAGTCATATTACATCGGGATTGAAGGCAGCAGGCTTGCCATTCCGGGAATGCCTCCTGTGATAAGGGCGTTATGTGTTGTGCCTCAAGGCATGGAGGAGGGAACAACAGCATCGCTTCCTGACAGGACATTTGGTCTTGTAGTTGGGCAGCCGGTTGAGTTCAAATTCATGGCATCCACCCTTCGTCCCGAAGATAAAATCGGGGACATAATTGATAATTGGCAGGACACCATAGAACCGGTCACCACCATATCCACCGAGATGAATGCGCCGGGTCTTGACCCCGGCACACTGATTCCGGTAACGCTTGAGGCAGAGATCACTGAAGTTGGCACACTGGCTCTCTACCTTGTGTCTGATGAAAAGAATCTGCAGTTCAAACTTGAATTTGACGTTCGGGGCTGACAGCTTTACCGGCAATTAGTCTGATGTCATCAATTATCCCCTTTGATTCAAAACAGCGCCTGCAGGAACAGGCAAGAATCTATATTGATGATCCTGGAAGGATGCTGTCAGAAAAAGACAAGGCGGTGCCGGTTTTATTACGGGCGCTCAAGGTGGCAGACCTGGAGTTCAGAAGAAAGATTATCCTCCTTCTGGGCTCTTTTGCCAAAGAGCATGCCTGTGAGCCGCTGTACGCAATCATGAAGGACAAAGATGAGCCTGATGAACTCCGTGATCAGGCAGCAATACACCTCTGTGTCCTTGCGCCATTCCTGGAAGACAATCAGAGCCTTATGAAAAGGCTGCTGAATGATATTAAGAGCCCTGATATTGATCTCAGGGTCAGGGCAATCATGGCACTTGGATGGGAGGGCAACACTGCTGCAGCACTTCCACTGATTGAATGTATGTATGATGCCTCTGAAGAGGTGCAGGAAGTTGCAGTAAATGCCCTGTGCAACCTTAAGGACAGCCACGTAATGGCACTTTTTGAAGACAGGATCAGGCACGCCTCAATAGACCAGAAAAGGGCTATTCTTTTTAATCTTTGGAGATTCAAGGACAGGGAGGAGGAGGTTGCTGCCCTATACAGAAAAGAACTTCAGGAGGGTGACTCAAACCTTCGCCTGGATGTCCTTATTGTGCTTGGGCAGATTCAGGCACAGAAAGACAACATCCCCATCTACAGGGAGTTTCTTTCAGACCCCAATCCCAGTGTAAGGGCACTTGCAATTGAGAGGCTCGGCGAACTTTCGGCACTGTCTCAGGAAGAGGCCCTGACTCTGCTTGATGATCCGGACATGGAAGTAAAGAGGGCTGCATTGGCCATAATTCAGTCGCAGGGCTGCAATAAAAGCGACTGACAACTTAGGCCCTATGGCAAAAACAAACAGAGATGAACAGAACTGAAAACAATGCCAACTCTGCCCAAGGGGAGAAACATGCCCCCCGGGTGCTGATTATCTTCTACTCCCTCAGCCGTCAGACCCGCAAGCT
>JALWJV010000113.1 GCA_026996955.1 Deltaproteobacteria bacterium | reverse complement strand
TCATTAATGCGCCGAACAGTTATGCGCTTTCTACTATTTCAAAGTTTATCTGCCGCCGTGCAATATTTACATCTTTTACCTTGACCCTGACGGCCTGCCCCATCTTGAATACCCTGCCGGTTTTCTTTCCTGTAAGCTGCTGCCGTTTCCTGTCAAATTCATAGTAGTCATCAGCCAGGTCAACCAGCCTTACCACCCCACTTATGAGTATTTCAGACAGCTCCACGAAAAATCCAAAGGCCGCTGTTCCTGAGATTACACCATCAAACTCCTCGCCTATCCTGTCAGCCATGTAACGAACCTTGAGCCTGTCAAGGAGTTCCCACTCTGCCTCCATGGCAACCCTTTCCTTTTTGGACAGGCTGGAGCCAGCCTCTGCAAGCTGTTCTTCTGTATAAACAGGTCTTTTTCTGACCTTTTTCAGGTTCCCCTTGAGGATCCTGTGCACCATAAGGTCCGGATATCGGCGGATTGGGGAGGTAAAGTGGAGGTATGCTGTTGAGGCAAGGCCAAAATGCCCCAGGTTTGAGGCGGAATAGACTGCCTGGCGCATGGTGCGAAGAAGCATTGTGTTTATTATGTACTCCTGAGGGGTTCCGGCTGCCTTTTTAAGAACATCCTGACACCATGACGGCGTAATCTGCCTGGGCATTTTTACATCTATCCCGATGGTGCGGGCAAAATCTACAAAATCAGATACCTTTTCCTGCTCAGGTGGCTCGTGGATTCTGTAAAGGGCAGGGATGGAGCGTTCCTGGAAGAATCTTGCTACTGCCTCGTTGGCTGCAATCATGAATTCTTCAATAAGGCGGTGTGAGGCCTTGCGCTCTCGTCTTACAATTTCTTCAATATGTCCCTGAAGCCCAAGCACCAGTTCGGATTCCGGCAGGTCAAAATCGATGCTGCCCCGCTTTTTTCGCTGTTCTGCAAGCAGGGATGCAAGCTCCTCCATCTGCTTCACCATGCGGATAAGGGATGCGGGCGTTTTCTGTGCAGATCGGACATCCTTACCAGTGTCCAGGATGTCCTGTACCTCTTCGTAGGTAAAACGCCTGTGGCTGTGCATAACCGCCTTGAAAAAGGTGCTTTTTTTGACCTTGCCCTTGAGTGTGAAATATATCCTTGCCACAAGGACCAGCCTGTCCTCACCGGGGACCAGGCTGCAGAGGTGGTTTGAGAGTGCCTCCGGCAGCATGGGGATTACTGCTGCTGGAAAATAGACGCTGGTTCCCCTGTCAAATGCAGAGCTGTTAAGGTGGGTGTGCTGCTGCACGTAGTGGCTTACATCTGCTATGGCAACGGTGAGCACGTATCCGCTGCGGGTCTTCTTGACATGCACGGCATCGTCAAAATCCTTTGCCTTTATGCCGTCAATGGTTACAAGTGGCAGGTCCCTGATGTCGCGTCTGCCTCGCAGGTCTTCTTGACGGACCCTGTCAGGCAATGCCCTGGCCTCTTTCATGACTTCATCTGCAAACTCCTGCTCAAGATTATACTTCATGAGCACAACCTGGGTCTGCACAGCCATGTCTTCAGGGTTTCCCAGCACCTTGATTACAGTGCCCTCAGGGTTTCTGCCCTGCTCCGGAAAGTGGTCTATTCTGGCAACAACCATGTCACCGTCAGAGGCACTGCCGGTTTTGCCAGGAGGAATTATGACCTCAAAGAGAAGCCTGTCGTTGTCAGGGATTACAACAGACACGGAACGTCCTTTCCGAAATGTGCCGGCAATTTCCCTGACCCCGTGTTTTATTACCCTTAGTACGGTTCCTTCGGGACCTTTGGCAGCAAATTTGTCAATCCTGACCAGCACAGTGTCTCCATGCACTGCGCCCTTTACCCGCCTGGGAGGAATAAAGATGTCCTTGACTTCCTGGTCTGTGTCATCTTCTGAAGATTTTTCCGGAGTTACAAAACCGAATCCGTCCGGGTGCATTGATAGCATGCCCCGTACCAGGTGCATCTTGTCAACCAGGCCGTAACGGTTGCCTTTTAGCAGCACGATCTTTCCGGCATCAAGCAGTCGTGCCACCAAACGCCGTATTTTGTCCCTGTTTTGGGGTTCTGTGTTGGAAAGATGGATGATCTCCCGCAGATAAAGCGGATGTCCGGCCTTGTTCAGTGTGGAAAGAATGAGCTCTTCTGTTGGTTTAGGAGGCTCACGGTAATTTTTCTTCTTTGCGGACTTCTTTTTTCGAGGGTGTTTGCAGGATGAATGTGAACTGTTTTTGTTTTTATCTTGGTTTCTTTTTTTTCTGCTCATTGCCTCTTACTATACGACCGTTAGCCGTGTCTGCCAACAGGAAAAAGGTATTAAATCGAAATTTGGTGAATTATATTGACTTTCCCCTGTTTTATTTTAGTATTTAACGATAAGGGTTTTGGTTGAATTTGTTTTTCAACTTATTGTGTGGGCATGGTTGTCTGTTGGTTGTATTAAAAAAACAGGCAGATGTTCTTAAATTTCATAACTTAAAATTTTTTTTGGTGAAAGGAGACTTTTAAGATGCGAGTTTTTGGGATTGTGTTAACTCTTGGAGCGCTGCTGCTTGCCGGTTGTGCCGGCCCCGGCATGCAGGCAAACAACGAGATTACTGCCACCAGGCAGGTGTTGAATACCGCCACTGCTAACAAGCTTAACAAGCAGTGTCCGGAGGAGTACAAGGCTGCTCTCAAGGCACACAAGGAAGCCGTTGCGCTTTACCGTAAGTGCAGGTGCCAGGAGGCCCTTGATATGGCTAGGGATGCATTGGCCAAGGCAAAGGCTCTCTGTCCTTCTATGCCTGCACCGGCTCCAATGCCCTGTCCGGAACCACGTGACAGTGATGGTGACGGAATTCTCGACTCAGTTGACCAGTGCCCAAATACTCCCAGGGGTGCCGAGGTTAACAGCGTAGGCTGCTGGATCGTTAAGGGTCTGCGTTTTGACTTTGACAGCGCTGTAATCAAACCTGAGTACTATGCACTTCTGGATAATGTTGCCCAGGTCCTCAAGAATAATCCTTCTTTGACTGTAGAGATCCAGGGACATACAGACTCCATTGGACCTGAAGACTACAACAAGCAGCTCTCTCTCAGGCGTGCCCAGGCTGTTGCCGACTATCTTGCCTCGCATGGCATTGATGCAAGCCGCCTGAGAGTATCCGGTGTTGGTGAGGCTGATCCGGTAGCAAGCAATGATACTGAAGAGGGCCGAGCCAGGAATAGAAGGGTGCAGATAATGCCCATTATTTAGCGGTACAGAAAGCCGATATTCTTAATATCGGGTTAAATAATTAACAGGGGGCAGGAAAGGCAAACGGCTTTTCCTGCCCTTTTTGCGTCTTGGGCAAGAAGCTCAAAGTTGAAAGCTTGGGGCGTGAAGCTCAAAGCTCAAAGTAAAAAGACAAAAGCTGAACCGCGAAGAACGCAAAGACAATTTGTGAAGTTAATATACCGAACTGTCACTGTTGTTTGTTTGATTCCAGTAATACATGTCAAGTGCCGATAAGTTTAAGTAACTTGACACTGATTGTCCTTTGTGTCTTCCCTGCTGTCCCGGTGTTTAAGATAGAAATTTGATATGAATATCCTTCCCGGCAAAATAAAATCAATCAGGGCAAAGCTGAATTTTATCGTCATTACAGTCAGCTTTATTGCCATGCTGTCCTTTGCCGTAGTGTCATATCTGGTGGTGTATAAGATTGTAAGACAGCAGATGCTTAAAAATGCCAGGGCGGTGGCAGGGATGATTGCGTATAACTCCCGTGCTGCACTGGTGTTTAAAGACAAGAGCGGACTGGACAAGGTGCTGGATTCCCTTAAAACCAATGGCGCAATTATCAGGGCGGTTGTTTATGACGCGTCGGGCAAGCCTTTTGCATGGTTCCCGGAGAATACTGAAGGATTTGGTCAGGGAAACACCACAGTGGATTCTGTTAAAACCGTAACGCAGGTAGAACATAAGTTTTACAAGGACAGGCTTACCGTACTTGAGCCTGTTAATATGGATCAGACCATAATAGGGGCCCTGAAGCTTGAAATAAGTTTGGGGACTCTGCATAACGCCCTGAAATGGATGCTTGGTGCAGCGGGCATAGCTCTGGGCGGTATCTTTGTCCTGGTGATTATCCTGTCGGAGTTCATGCAGAAGTTAATTTCCGTTCCCATTAGGGAAATGGCAGGGGTTATGCAGCAGATTTCAAGGGACAGGGATTACAGCCGCAGGGTTAGGCAGACCTCTGATGATGAAATAGGTATGCTTGCCACCAGTTTCAATGAGATGCTCAAGGAGATTGAGGCACGCGATATACATCTTGAGGACATGGTGAATGAGCGTACCCGGGCTCTTGAGGACGCCATGAAACAGGCATACAAGCTTGCCAGTAAGGCTGAGCAGGCAAACATAGCCAAAAGCCAGTTTTTGGCAAATATGAGCCATGAACTCAGGACTCCTCTGAATGCTGTTATCGGCATGGCACAGCTTGCCCTTGATTCTTCCCTTAATCCCGAACAGGCAAGGTACATAAAGGCAGTTCATGAAGCAGGAACCACTCTGCTGGCACTGATTAATGACATCCTTGATTTTTCCAAAATCGAGTCCGGTGAGGTCAATCTTGATAAACATCCCTTTAATATTTCAGAACTTTGCGAAGAGGTCGCCCTGACGGTATCCAGGGCGATTCTTGACAAGGATATTGATATTATAAGTCATGTGGGCAGTGACGTGCCTGAGCGCCTGATTGGTGATTCTCACAAGCTGAGGCAGGTGCTGCTTAATCTGCTGGGCAATGCCGCCAAGTTTACTGAAAAAGGCTGGGCGGTTCTGGATTGTTCTGTTGCAGGGTCAGCGGGCAGGCATGAAGATCAGGTTAATGGTGAGGTAAGACTCAGGTTTCGTGTTATTGATACAGGTATTGGGCTTAGCCCTGAAAAGATATCCAGCATCTTTGATGCATTTTCTCAGGCTGACAGTTCAGTTACCAGGAAATATGGCGGCACAGGGCTTGGCTTAAGCATCTCCAGCAGGCTGGTTGAGTTTATGGGCGGGCGTATAGAGGTCGAAAGTGAACTTGGAAAGGGGGCGGTATTTTCTTTTGAGCTTAGTTTTGATCAGGATTTTTCGGTTTACCCGGAACATCCGCTTAAACCGGAGCTTGAAAAGATTGCGCAAGACATCATAATTATTGTTGCTGACCCGAATCCATGGGGCAGGGCTGCAATATTGGACATGTTAAAACCCATGGGATTGAATGTCCTTGAGGCAGGAAACCTGCAGCAGTTGCTTATTGCCACCAACATTCTTAAACCAGGGAAAAAATGCCTGGTAATCATGCACAAGTCAATGATGAACCGGGAAGTTCACGATATCTTTCATGAGATGAGTGGAAAGGTGCATGGCAACCTTGAGATAATCTTGACCACGCCTTCGCCTTCAGATCAGATTCAGTGCCAGGCGTGCAGGGATCATATTGGCTGCTGTGTGGCTTTGCCCGTAACAAAAAAGAATCTTTATGAAAGTATTCTTTATCTGGTTACCGGCAATAAACCTGAGATGCTGGGGAATGAATCTGCTGATATGGATAAGGTTGAGGAAAATGGTGGTCAGGAAGATGTGCCTGTAAAGAAAGCTTCTGCAGATATCCTTCTTGTTGAAGATACCTTGATGAACCAGGAGCTGGTGAAGACAATCCTTGAGAAAGAGGGGCACAGGCTGGTGGTTGCAAATGACGGCCTGGAGGCACTGGGCTATTTGGCAAAGCAGGATTTTGCCCTTGTTTTCATGGATATTCAGATGCCTCGAATGGATGGTATTACTG
>JALWJV010000112.1:3743-5813 GCA_026996955.1 Deltaproteobacteria bacterium | reverse complement strand
TCCTCGAACTGGAGTCCCAGAATGCCCGTAAGCCCCAAGCTGTAGTCCGATTTCCTCTTGGTCTGTGTCTTTACGTCCTTGGAGGCCGCCAGGTTTTCTTCTATTAAGATGGTAATTACATCCCCTATGTTTCGTGCCCTGAAATCAGAGACAAGCATGCTGCCATAGGTGTTGGCATCAAATATTGCCCCTTTGGGCGGCTCTGGCGTGATTTCCGGGATGTGTCTCGGGCGGGGTGGAATTATCTGGGCTGCCTGATGTGAGTTTGGGGCACAGCCCACTGTAAGTAAAAGGCTCATCAGTACAAGTAACAAGGCTTTGTAAGTAAAAGTTTTCATAAAGGCCACCACCTGCATTGTATTTGTATATGCTGTGTAATATTCAAATAGCCATAGATCAGAACATGACCGTGACAGTCCTGCTGTCCCTGACCTTTGCCAGGATCTCTTTTTTGCTCTGCAGATTTTTAACCCTGATAAAATCCCCTGCTGTGCCGGGCTCTATGGCCTTTCCTGGAACCCTTATGGTAAGGGAAGGTGACTCGGCAAGTATTATGACCCTGGCACCCCTCTTTACCACAACCGGAGGCGCAACCTGCCTTCTTGTAATTGGCTGGCCTGCGCGAACTGCCCGTTTTGCAGCCATGCCTACCACCTCAGAGGGCCTGAATATGGACTGGTTCCTGAGTTTTGATATGGGCATCCTTGCAACGGTAAGTGCCGATGCCCCGATTATTTCCCCACGCCTGATGTCCCTGGCAGCGCATACCACATTTCTGTATGCCTCTACCTTTCCGCACACCCTGACATTCCTGGCAGGCACATCATTTACACGTATCTTTATCTCAAGGGCTACCCTGCCGAGAAAACGGGTGCTTGAAACCCTGCCTGTTTCAAAACTTATCTGACCTTCAGGTACCCATACCTTTGGAGGATATGCCTTTACTTCTGTAATCTCCATCTGGCCGGGCTTCCACGGTGCCTTTTCCATGATTGCCTCCCGGTAAATTTGGTCAAGATCAGCCACTGTTATGAGCTGTCCCTTCTGTGCTGTTTGTGCAAAAAGGGAAGGGCTGTACAGCGTCATGCAGATCATCATGAATGCCAGTATGCCAATGGTGATACGGTAAGGGGATACACTGATCATGGTTTCTTCACCTTCTTCTGGAACAATCAATTCAAGTTATCGTTTAAGCTGTGAGGCTATTCCCATCATTTCGTCTGCTGTTTGCACTGTCTTGGAGTTTAGTTCATAGGTGCGCTGGGTCACAATCATGTCCACCATCTCCTTGACTGCATCGACATTTGACTGTTCTAGAAATCCCTGTGCAATGGTTCCAATGCTGTCGGAGCCGGGATTGCCTTCAATGGGGTCACCGCTTGCCTCGGTCTGTTCAAACAGGTTCCTTCCCTTTGCACTCAGGCCTGCGGGATTTGTAAATGTGTAAAGCGTAAGCTGAACCTGTCCAAGTACATTACCTTCGCTGTCAGAGGCAGAGAGCAGGCCATATGGATCAACCGTGATGTCAACTGTGCCCTGCGGGATGGCAAATTCAGGCTGCAGGCGGTCGCCATTTGAGGTGACGATATAACCGTCACGATCAGTTTTGAAAGAACCGTCCCTGGTATAATACTCCTTGCCATTGCTGAGGATCTTGAACATGCCCTTTCCCTCAATGGCAAGATCAAGCTGGTTGCCTGTGCTCATATAATCTCCCTGCGTGAATATTCGTTGAACCGCAGCGGGCCTGGAGCCCATGCCCACCTGCATACCTGTGGGAAGCTGGGTTCCGTCGGCATTCTGGGCGCCAGGTAGTCTGGATGTCTGGTAGATGAGGTCTTCGAAGCTTGCCCTGCTCCTCTTGTAGCCGGTGGTGTTGGAGTTGGCCAGGTTGTTTGCAATGACGTCCATGTTGAACTGCATGCTGTTCATGCCCGATGCGCCTGTCCAGAGTGCCCGTATCATTATTGTCTGTCTCCTTGAATAGTTGTATCTATTTAGCGTGGTAAATGGTCTTGTTTTGGAGTGACTTTGAACAATTTCGTAGTTTTTCTTGGCGAAGCGCAGCCA
>JALWJV010000112.1:0-3733 GCA_026996955.1 Deltaproteobacteria bacterium | reverse complement strand
AAAAACAAGAAATTGTTCTCGGAACAGAAAAACAAGACCATTTACCAACCTCATTCAATAAATACGTTGAACAGTTACGAATAATTTTCATCAAACAGAGTTTAGCGTTGAGACCGGTTGCGGAGACTGGCTAAGCCACTCTGCCCACGGTGTTGGCCGCCTTGTCATCCATATGGTCAACTGCCTGCAGGCTTTTCTGTTGGAGTTCATATGCCCGGTGCAGGTCAATCAGGTTGATCATGTCTTCCAGCTCGTTAACATTTGAAAGCTCCAGGTAGCCCTGGGCAATGTTTACGTCCTCAACAGGCCTTGGCGCCCCTGCTGCCGGTGTCTCACTGAAGTAATTTCGTCCCATGCGCTGCAGGAATTCCGGATTGTCAAATGTGACCACGTCTATCTGGCCTGCATCTGTTTCGTCCACAAAGAAATGGCCATCAGGGCTGAGTGTTATGTACTTGCCGGTGGTATCCTCAAGAATTATGGGTGCGCCTCCGCCAAGTACAGGGTATCCGTCCTGTGTAATCAGTTGCCCCTGTGAATCCAGCATGAAATTGCCTGCCCTGGTGTACCGTATGCCTGCCGGGGTTTGCACGCTGAAAAAACCTTCGCCGTTAATGGCAAAATCCCACTGGTTTTCTGTGAAATGAACAGAACCTGCAGACATATCCTGCCAGATGACCTCGCCTTTGGCCGTCCTGTTGCTGCCATCCTGCTCCTGCAGCATGTACTCCTCAAAGGTGATTCCCTGTTTCCTGAAACCCGGTGTGTCCGCATTTGCCAGGTTGTTGGCAGCTATATCAAGGCGCCTTTCAGTCATTATGGCTCCTTCCAGCGCCTCCATGTGGCCAAGCCTGGTGTAGGGATGTAAACCTGTTGTAATATTCATGGTCATGTCTTCCTTGCCTGTGTTCTCCTTTACAGCAAGAATAATGAGCAAATAACATGCCTTTACAGAATATTATTTGGCTGTGTGACTATTTGTTTGAAATTGCAAGATATTTTTGATGATGATCCAAAGTGCCGGAAATGAGGGGGCTAAACATTCCGTGTGGGCACTGCGCAAAATGCATTTTTTGCCCATCGCATACGCGGACTACTTTTTGTTAGCGTCCAAGACCATGAACTGATACTTTCGAATTATGGAATAGCCAAACTAGAACTATGCGGTGACAAAAAAGGGGTGTGATACTGGGGGGTGCAGGCATACTCCTGCATCGTGCAGGGGTATTGGCGGTGGCGGGCTGTGGATTATGCGTGAAAAATTAAAGGATTGGAAAGCATTTTCAGTGAAAGTGCCTTTCCCGGTCTGTGGCAATGTTTTTGCAACAGGCTGCATCAGGGACATTGCAGAGGAGCGGATGTGACATTTTCTCGTTGCTTCTGAAACCCTTTAATAATTACGACCATTCATGATGCCAATGCCAAGGTGGCGGTAACAGGAGCAACGAGAAAAGGTTATATCTGATGGTCAGTGTGCCTGATGAAGGCGGTGATGTGACATCATCCCCCGTCAGGCAGCCTTTCCAGCCTCCTCTTCAATGTTGTCGGTGCTGCTTTCCGGGCTGCTTTCACGTTCAGCTTCTGTAGTACTGTCAGATGTCTCACTTTCTGTTTCTGAACCAGGTTCTGCATCCTCATAGGCATCTTTAATTCCAGGTGATGACCCAATATCCTTGAGCACCGTGCTTCCCCTGCCCTGGATTGCCATAACGTCGGAAGATGCAGCGCTTAACAGGTTGTCAAGTTCCTCGGGCGGGAGCATTGCATCATCAAGCAGGTGCAGATATCCCTCGATTGACGAGCGTATCTTGAACACAGCCTCCCGCTGTATGCGCCGCAGGCCCCTGATGCTGTCTTCAAGCTGGATTGCCTCCTGGTGGGCATCGGCGATCATGCGCTCTGCATCCATCCTTGCCTGTTCCAGCATGAGATCAGCATCCCGTCTTGCCTGTGCCTTCATCTCCTCTGCAAAGGTGTGGGCAGTGGTAAGCGCCTTTCTGAATTCCTCTTCCCTCTCCTGCAGGGATTCAAGCTTTACACGGTATGCAGCAACTTCATCTTTTAATGCGTTCATTTCCTTGATAACCGCAGTCATGGACTGGGCCACGGCCTCAAGGAACTTGTCAACTTCTTCCCGGTTATATCCCCGGAATGAAACCGGAAACTGTTTGTCCAGAATATCATTAGGTGTAATAGACATTGTAATGCCTCCTGTATGTAAAGCTCAACGGCCGTTCAAATTCTCGACACTTCACGCAATCTGTATCTTGTTTTGAATCACATCATCTACAAAACTGTGCACAATAACCTGTCTGGAGTTTTTTGAACCTAGATTGAGCGTTTCAAAATCTGGAAAATTGTTTTTTTAATGCAATTTAAAGGAGTTAAGTCGATTATAGCTTTCCAGTTTTGAAACCCTTCGGGATTGCCGTATTTACTGCATCTCCTTTGTCAGAGGAATCCCCATATAGCCGACTATTATGGGAATTCCTCTTTCGCGGATCTCCAGCAAATCAGACAATCGCTCAATCTAGGTTGAAATTAATTTAACAGCCTCCCTAAGATTGTTTTTTGCTGCTTCTATTGTTTCGCCTTGTCCATTTGCACCTGGTATTTCCGGACAAATAGCCCAGTAACCACCTTCAGGAGCCTTTTCAATAATTGCAGTAAATTCTGCTTGCATATTTTGTATCACCTCAGTTTCAGGGATATGCAATCCGAAAAACATTCATTTTAGCTTTTAAGCTAATTGGTGCGATGATTTTTCGCATCAGTGCTGAACGCTTTGTCAGCCCTGATGTCACATAATACACCAGAAACATATTTGTGCAGGACGCTGGATTCTAATGTTTGATAAGAAATACCTTCTTCTAGTGCACGTCTTTGAAGCGACTCAAGATCACGGCTTGATATTCTGATATTTATTCGTTTGTCTTTTTTAAATGTTTCTTTTGCAGCAGCCTGTAACATTTTTTTGCGTTTTGGCGTAAGTACTGATTTGAATTCACCCGCTTCAAAATCTTTTAAAATTTGCTTTTCTTCTTTACTCAGTTTGGGGTCGTTCATTATCATTCTCCTAAGTACAGCTTTGTAGCTTTTCTGCTAGGAATGATCGTTTTTAAAAATATTTCTTTTCTGTTTTCTACATACGGAACCAAGTAGGCGTAATTATCAATGTTTATTACAAACACACGTTGATTTGGATATTTATCACTGTTTGGGTGTTCAATGTCATCCAGTAGAGCACCTTGCTGCAAATAGAAAACTATGTCTTCAAATGAAACGCCTCGTTCTGTTATAAGTTGTTGATTTTTAGCAGAATTTCAGTTTATTTGCTTCATATGACAAATTGTAGCACAAATGATTACCGATTGGCATCATTATGTTTTTTTGAATGGCGACAAAATGTGCTACAGTTCAGGACAGTGCCATTGCCATCTGCCGCAGTGTGGGGACAAGAAAGTTCTGCAGGAAGATAATCGCAAGGATTACGATCATGGGGGTAAGGTCTATGCCGCCAAACTGAAGCGGGATAAGCCTCCTTACCCGTGCAAGAACGGGTTCGGTGATATTATAAAGAAATCTGACAATGGGATTATACGGATCAGGGTTCACCCACGACAGAAGGGCACTGATAATAAACGCCCAGATGTAAAGGTTAAGGGCAATATCTATTATGGTCGCTACTGCGTTGATAAAATTTCCAAGCACAAACATATTCTAACTCCTTATT
>JALWJV010000111.1 GCA_026996955.1 Deltaproteobacteria bacterium | reverse complement strand
CATACTGCCTGACTGTAATGTTCATCGAATACGTTATCCACCATAAAGGAAATATCGTATTCACGTCCCTTTTTATCGTTGATAACATAATTTAAGGATGTATCAACAGTATCATACCCGTCATAATTATAGAGATTTAAACTGTCTATATAATATTTGCCCACGTGCCTCCATTTGGCCCTTACGCTCAAACCCCACGGAAACATGTATTTGGCACCCATATTGATTATATTTTTGGGAACACCACGCACATCCTTCCCTTCCAGTGACTCATCAGGATTTTTTCTGATATTTGTATCAATAAACGACGCATCTGCAAAAAAATCCAGGCCTGTTACAGGTTGAAATTTTGTGGACAGTTCCAGTCCCTTTCGTCTTGTGTCGCCGACATTGGTATATTCTCCAGATCCAGGTGGATCTTCAAGTATCTCATTTTTTGTATCAAGAATATAAAGGGCTATGTCGAATGTGAGCATGTTCCAGGGTTTATATGTCCACCCTATTTCATACTGTTTGACTTTAACGGGATCTACATTTATGTCAGGATCATATTTTGCTTCACCCTTTGGAAGAGCAAATCCTTCCGAATAACTGGCGCGCATGGATAGAGTATCAAACAACTGGGAAGTAAATCCCATTTTGGGACTTAAGGAGCTGTAATCGTTCATGTCATGCTTGAAGTCAGTGCTTCCCGGATCATTGTTTTTGTAACTTCCTCCAAAATCGTCATAGCGTAAACCTATATTCGGTCTGAAGTAACGCGATAAATTCACATCCAACTTCCCGAATAGTGATAAAGTATTTATCACAAATTTTCTGTCTTGGGTCTTTGAAATTCTAACCCGATTACTTGTATTCCATCGCAGCCAGTCAGTTTTTTCATGATAATATTCTACCCCTGCAACCCCTATAACAGGAATAGAGTAGATGTTTGTATCAAAATTGATACTGCCACCTGTTCCATATACCTTCCGATCGTAATTTCTTTCAGTTTGACCCCCTGCACTGTATCCGAATTTGGCAAAGCGGGTAAAATCCTGCTGTGTAGTATAACCCCAGTAAAGAAATCTGAAAGAGTCAGAAAGGTTGTAGCCAAGGTCTATCCTCTGAGTATAGAATCTCTTGTTACCGCCATCATCTTCGGCATTGACAGCCTGTTTTTTTGCCCAGTCTTCATCTTCGAATTGTTCCTTGGGAATATAGCCAGGTGCATCCCAGTCCGAACCATGAAACCGCAATGAAACCGCGGCGTCCAATTTATCTGAGATGTCGTAAGAAAACCTTGTTGAAAAATTTCCTTTTAGCCATCTGGAATTTTCCTGATAGCCGTCGGTCATGTAGAACTGAAAGGCCGAATTGTTAAAAAGGCCTGACCCTATGTCCAGTTTTCCACCATAAGCCCCCTGAATATCGGTGGTTTCATAGGAGCCGTATTTAAAATGAAGTAGGTCATAGGTCCCTCTTTTTTTGGTGTGAAAAGAAAGGGTTCCGGCCCTTGCAAAATTTCCATATAGTACAGAAGATGGTCCTTTATAAACATCAAGTCTGGCTATTTCCAAGGGAATTATAACATTCATGTCAGCATACCCATCAGCGTGAGATTCACCTTCATTCAGCGGTATGCCGTCAATATATACTGCTGCGTCTCCTCCGTGGCCACAGCTTCTAAATCCCCTCATTGAAAAACTGTTGGCCACTCCGCCTTGATTATAGTTGCCTATAGAAACACCAGGAATTGATTTCAGTAAATCAGAAGTTCTGTTTATGTTCAGCTCTTCAATTTTATCAGAAGTTAGAGTATTAACAGTTCCTGCATTTAAAAAATAAGGTGTGGCCTCTCCCTTCACCGTAATCTCATGAAGTTCTATGAGATTATCATCTGTTTCCTCGCCTAGAACCTCAACGGGAAAAGGGATCATTAGTAAAGTTATCATGCATATATTGATGAATATCTTGTTCACTTTATCCCTCCTCCAATCCATTATCGAGCAGTATCCTCTATGTTGAACATGATATAGGCCCGATTATTTTCATAATCCGCCTCTGGATCATTAGGGGTATTGAATTGATATTTCACCCCAATAAGCCATGTTCCAGGCTTATCCAATTTAACAGTTGCTTTACCTTGCTCATCGGTTTGTTTATCAATTGGGAAGGTTTCATGTTCCTTTGAATTGAAACCTTCAAACAGGCCGAAAAGAGTTGCACCTGCTAATGGCTTACCGTTATAAAGTGCAACAAGCGGCAGTTCCTCTCCGGGTTTCAAGGCTGTTGGGTTCTTTTGGGGTATGAGTTCTATTCTGTACCCAAAATTTTTTTTGAATGAGTCAGAAGGGCTTACTGCTGTAAGAAAGGTCTTTATTGACTTAAAATACTTCCCCCCCTTTATTACATTTTTCACGCTGGTCTTTGGTAATGGCACCCATCCTTTTCTGGTTGAAGTCCAGTAAGATGGCATAATGCTTGATGCGCTTATGACGTATGTTCCTTTACCAAGAATGGGAACAGGTATGGTAGCAGCCTTGTGATTGACTCGTGACAGAGCAAGAGGGAATTCTCTGCCTCCTGGCGTATGCATCATTATTGCAAATTTCGTAATATCAGGAATTTCTTCGGACATAAAATAAGTATGGCCACATCCAAACGTGGCATTTAAAAGTGTACTTTCCGCAGGCTGGAAGTCTTCCGGGATAATCCAGTAATCATGAGCAGAAGCCACGCCATATAAAAAAAATGAGGCCAAAATAATCAGACACGCTCTATTCATAACACTCTCCTCTTAGTGCACAGTAAAATAAGGTTTGTATGTTGTTTCTTTAGAGACGCAGAACACCTGTTCGCAGTGCGGCACTGCGCTGTTATGCATTTAACTTTAAGAAACAACAGGAATGTTGCTGTTTGACGTGGAGAGGCTTCGATGATATAAGAAGATTTGAAGCCTCTCTACTTAAGTAGCAGGGTGTTTCTGTATCCAAGGCAGCCTGTGATCCTTGGCCGGAGCTGGCTGCCTTTTTTATGTCGTTGGGCTATATCACCTCCTTTTCGTGGCGGTCCCGCAAGTGCTATGCGTGGCCGGTCAATTATCAAAATACGTTCACCAAAATATTCCCTGAAAGAAAAATAATATTTAGGACTGCATTAATGTCCGACAGGCAAGTTGTAATAAACTGGTTATTCGTAACACGAATTTTACAAATATAACACATAAAATACGCTATAAGACACAAAATGCAAGAAAAAATTTAGATCGGACCAGCGTTTTTCTCTCTTGTCACAACCTATTCACCGAACAAATCTGCTTCTTACAAATTTAGTGTTACCAGAAACCTCAGGCGAAGCCGGGCTATATTGAGAATTTTGTGATTGAAATTTGGCTCAGAATGGCCTGAAGAATAGAAGCGAAATCGCCAAGTTATTTTTGGACAACCACCTAAAGAACGAGCTCCTCCTTGAGCATGCAGCATGCAATACGGTCAACAGGCTTGCCATCGGGTGTGTATCGGATATTCCCCGGGTGAAGTATACGGTTCATCACGCATCCCTCCGGGATATTCAGTCCATAAAGCTGCTGTTCGTTTATGGGAGGCATCTTCACTAGCTGCCCGTTTTCTATTTCATAGGAGTGGATGGGATAATCTTCGCACAGGGGGCAGGTATAGACCCTGCCATTTGGAAAGACAAAATAGTTGTCTGCAACAAGTCCGGCACAGGCAAATTCCCTGCCCTGAGGTACAAAGACACTTGGCCAGGTGACATGCATCCCAAGCTCGGCACACCTCTTGGCAACACCAGGCACGATTGCCTCCCACCTGTCCCTGTCAAGCTGCAGTGCCTCTCCCCCCTTTTTTGCAGGATTCCCCCTGATGCCAATAACCTGTATGAAAAAACGCCTGACCCCAAGTTTGTAAAGGAGATCAGGCATGTTGGGCAGGTCATCAATGTTTCTGGCGCTTGCCGTAAAGATGGAGCTTACCCTGAAGCCCCTGTTCACAGCATCAAGTATACCGCCTGTGCATTTTTCAAAGCTGCCCCTTCCCCGGATTGGATCATTATGTTCAGGTGATGACCCGTCCAGGCTGAAGCTGAAATAGTCCACTTCATCAGGGGTTACAGAATCAAGAATATTGTTGAAAAGATAACCGTTTGTATCAACGGTAATAGAGCCGTAACCAAGGCTCCTGGCCTCTTTTATGCCCTGAGCCAGGGCAGGGTTAAGGGTAGGCTCACCGCCAAGGAATATTACATTTGTCTTTTCAGGCACGTTATCCGCAGCCACTCCCCGGTTTTCAAGAAAGTCACTTCCCTTTACAAAAAGGCGCAGCCATGCCGCTATTGTTTCTGCATCCAGGGTTTGTGTGCCGTGCTGTTCAGCGTTTATGTAACAGTGCATGCACCTGAGATTGCACTTTGTAAGGATGTGAAAGAAGATGTTGCGGGTTCCGGGCTGAAATTCAACAGTTCTTGAGCCTGCCACCTTGGTTTTGGTAGATGTGGTGTCTTGTTGGATAGTCATCTTGTGATGTTTAATCGTTTGCCCTGTTCAAGTGTATAGCGGGCAAGAAAGGTGTCGTTGAGGTATGTGCATGATTCATTGCTGAAAAAATCGTAAAAGAGCCCTAATGCCTCTGTTCGCATAAAGCCGCCTATGATTTCAGTCTCAGATGCCTCTTGCCTGTACCTGGTGTAGATATGATCTGCGGCATCTCTTTTTGAAAGAAGGGATTTGCATTTTGTAAGGGGCCTTGAAAAGTCAGTACCGCATGCCCCGCCCATTACATCCTCGTATGCAAATACAATGCGGCTTATCCCGTTTATCATAAGTGCCCCAAGGCACATGAAGCAGGGCTCAAGTGTTACATATGCGGCGATCTGCCCTCCTGACCCCAGTCTCCCGCTATCAAGCCAGTCCCGCAGTGCAATGATCTCTGCATGGTCAAGCTCATTTGCTTCAGTGCCAGCACTGGACATGCGAGCACCACTGCCAACCAATCGGTCATTATTTACAAGCACGCAGCCCACAGGGAATTCCCCGTTTGAAAGTGCTGATGCTGCCTGATCCAGGGCAACCCGCATCCATTTTTCATCAGTTTTCTGCATAGGCACAAAATAACATCCCTGTCCAGGTTGTCGAGGGCAGTAAATGGATTATTTGCGTGGCAGGCTACAGACTGTGGCTGACAGGATTCTGGTGAGAATGATGTAACTGTTCAGCGTGTTCATCTTCATAAGATTGGTAAATGGTCTTGTTTTTCCGTTCCAAAACAAGACCATTCACCACGCTGAATATATACAGAATGGTTTGCCTTATGGATTGGTGTTTTCGTGATGAACTTTTATCTCCCGCCACTTGAAGGAAAGCGCCTCTGTTTTGCATGAATCAATACAGTCGCCGCAATTCCAGCAATAGGCAGATGATGCCTGTCCGTTTTTTGGATCAAGTGCCAGCGGGCATGCTTTTGAGCATATCCCGCATTTTAAACAGTTTTCCACGTTGAACTCTACGTAAAGCCGCCTTTTTGCACCAATACAGCCCAGAAGCCCGCCAAGCGGACAGAGATGGCGGCAGAACAGCCTTGGGGAAAGCAGGTGCATTGTCATTACAGCAAGGACAATTACCCCTTCCACTGCAACTGTCTTAAACAGAATGACCATCATCAACTCCCTGCCCACAAGGCCTGGAGGTGAGAGGAATACAAAAATTGGCACACCTGCAATCATGGCAAGGGCTATTTCACAGACAAGGGATGCCCACAGCATGCGCCGTGGAAACATGATCCTGGTCTTTCTGTATTTTTTTCTGCTTAAAATCCTGATAAGCCAATCAGTTACCTCGGAGAGAAAACTGATTGGGCAGATCCATGCACAAAAGACACGCCCCAGAAGAAATGCAACAAGCACGGGAATGGCCATTCCTACAAGCAAGGGGCCATAGAGCATTCGAGAGGTAAGTATGCTCTCAAGTCCCTCCAATGGAGATACAAACCACAGGTTTCCTATGCTGATGGACTGATACCACCCCTGTATGAATGTAAACTGAAACCTGTTGTTAAGTATTGGTACGGCAATTATCAGCAGGGTTGCACACAGGAGTGTGAAGAACCTGATTGGCCGGTACTTTGAAGTCCTAGTTTTATCATTCATTATTCTTTCCTGACCTTGCCAAATGCATAAATCGGCTCGATATTTACCGCCTTTTTGCCATTTTCAAGCGTCACAGGGCAGCCGTGAGTGCACAGCCCGCATCCCGTACAGTACTCCTCGATTATCACCGGTCTTAGCTCATCCAGCTTGATTGCCTTTTCCTTAAAGGGACAGACGTTGTAGCACGTGCGGCAGAGCATGAACTCACCTTCCTGCCAGGTCATGCACGCATACCTGTCTATGACCGCAAGCCCCATCCTGGTCTCCTGTTGGGCTATGGGTCTTAACGTGCCGGTCGGACAAACCTCAACACACTTCATGCACAGGTAGCAGGGCACCTTGGTTACATCAATCAGCGGGGTACCTGCATTGACACCGGTTTCCAGGAAGTCACGGGGGACTATGGATCTGTAAGGGCAGACCTCGGCACACCTGCCGCAGCGAATACATTTGGAGGCAAAAATGTTTTCAGGAACTGCCCCTGGGGGGCGCAGTACATTTGTTTTTATTGGAGATTGGAAGAGACCGGCTCTTGCCGGGGAAACTGGCAGCGCAGCTGCTGCAATGGGAAGGATAAGGCCTTTCAGGAATTCACGGCGTTCCATAATTACTCCGGGAAAAGGGGTTTGTTTCCAAATGAGCGGGATGGAACATATTCGCCCCTGTCCATGCGCTCAACTTCATCTTCTGCATTAAAATATGTAAGCCCTGCTGACAGTACACCATCAACACGGTTAATATCTTTTACAAGTTTATCCATGTCTTCAGATGTTTCGGTGTCAAGAACGGCGATAATATTTCCCTTGCCGTCATCACCGTGAAGTTCCACGTTCTTCATGGAGCCCAGTGTTTCTGTAACCTTATGAATATCTTCCGGCATTACTGTTATTACAAACCCGGCTATTGGCATGTTTGGAAAGTCTCCGTATTTTGGTTCCGGTTGATGCAGGACAGGGTAGAATTTACCTGATCTTTCCAGTAGGGATTTTCCCTGCAGGAGTTAAGGATTTCATTGTGTTGACCCTGCGTTTAAGAGATGCCCCTCCTCTGTAACCACCGTCAGGATCGGTAAGTGCCTTGAGGATATTGTCCGGGATTGTACCGTCCAGGGTGTTGCGGTCCTGGAAACATTTGCGTCCTTCCTCAGGGTATCCTCGTGATAAAGCCCCGGATGCGGCATTGTGTAGTGTTTCATAAAAGTCGGGATTTAACCTCTCATCACCAAGAAGAAGTGCAGAGCATCTGGCAGTAAAGGCTTTTAGCCGTCCAGCCTCACAGTTGTAGATATTTGCCTCACTGCAAAGCAGTGCCCAGGCGTTGTCAGACAGTGTGTCAAGTTCACGGTAACGGGCCTGCATGTCTGCTGTGCGCATCATCTCAAGCCATCTTGCCCTGGCCTTTTTATCCTTCAGCTCAAGGCCGGTACTGATGAGTTGGTCCGTGCCTCTGAGGTATGGAAAACCATCTATCTGAATCAACTCTGAACACCTTGCGCCCTCGTCCTTTACAAGCCGCTCAAAGCTTAACCAGAATTCATCACATTGTTCTGCCTTTACATGTTTGAAGTTAAAGTCAGGGCTGTAAGGCTGATTATGTTGTGCACAACCTGCAAGCAAAATCAGGGCGAAGAAGATAACAGGGAGAGTTGAAGATAAAAGAGTTACGGATTTCATAGGGCTTCCTGTGGGTAAAAAATCTCAACAAAACTTTTTGGAGCTGTAACTGTTCAGCTCATTTATTGAATGAGGTTGGTAAATGGTCTTGTTTTTCCGTTCCGGAGAACAATTTCTTGTTTTTCTAAGGCTTGCTCCGCCAAAATCGCGAAACTCGCTCGTACCTCGCTCAGCGAGAGGCGATTTTATGGCTGCGCTTCGCCAAGAAAAACTACGAAATTCTTCAAAGTCACTCCAAAACAAGATCATTTACCACGCTGAATAGATACTTGGAGCTTATGTCTTAGTGGTTAATGAATGGCATGGTTCTTCACTAATCAGGGGCGATAAACGCCCCTGAATAATGTGGTCTTATTTTACAGCCCGGATCACTTAAGCTCAACAAGGAAAGGCTGCAAAGGTTCAGGGCCTGATACCCGCCTTATCCTGCATGCGCATATCTTGAACTCGGGTTCTTTTGACCCGGGGTCATAGGCATCTTTGGTTACCTTGTTGATCATGCGGCTCTCTGCCTGGTCATACCAGTAAACAAATACCATACCCTTCACTGGGCCTTCATACACCTTTGCAGGAAGCAGGTTTCTGCCCCGCCTCGATGCCACCTCAACCATGTCACCGGGCTTGATACCAAGCCTTTTGGCATCCTCAGGATTAATCTCGATATATGCGTAGGGATTGGCTCGCATAAGCTCGGTTATCCTGCCAGTCATGGAGCTGGTGTGCCAGTGGTCAATAACACGGCCTGTGGACAGGTAGAATGGGTATTCCAGATCCGGCATCTCTTCCGGCCCCTTGTATGGACGCAGCCAGACCCACAGTTTCCTGTCGGGGTGCGCTGGCCCATAGAATTGATACGGCTTGTCATCCTTTGAATGTTCAGTTGCAAGGGGGTCATAGCCCTTGACGAATTTTATGACAGTCCCGCCTTTCAGAGCAAATTCCCTGGTGGGGGCGGGCCACTGGACTCCGTCTGCCATCTGGGAAAGGACCTCGTAGGTGGCACCTCTGAGATCATTGTCACGGCCCTTGGTGAGTTTCTGGGAGTACTCGTTCCAGATAGCCTCCGGCAGTGCAAAGTCCTCCTCAAGTCCGTCAAAGGGGGCAACAGTCCTGGCAATTATGGGGTCATTAAGGTCTCTGGCAAGCCTCTTTGCCCATTCCCTTACGATCCAGACCTCAGGCTTTGCCTCACCGGGTGCATTAACTGCCTTCCTGGTAAGTTGTGAACGCCGCTCTGTGCAACCATAAACGCCTGTCTTCTCAAAATGGAAGGCAGTTGGAAGTATCAGGTTGGCATATTCAGTGGTCCTGGTGGGGAAAATATCAGTTACTATAAGGAAGAAATCTTCCCTGGCAAGCCCCTTGTTGTACAGGTCGCAATTGGGGAGACTCTGGGCAGGGCTTGTGCAGTTTACCCACATTGCCTTTATCTTCCCCTGGTTTACGGCTGTAAACATTGCCATGGTGTGATAGCCGGGTTTGGGGGGGATGCGGCCCCTGGGAACACCCCAAAGGTCCTCAACCTGGTGACGCAGCTTGTCTTTTTTGACAAGTCTGTGGGCAGGCAGAATGTGACAGAGTCCGCCTCCCTCACGCACACCGCCGCATGCATTGGGCTGGCCTGTCAGTGAGAGGCTGTCTGCGCCGGGTTTGCACAACTGACCAGTAATGATGTGGAGGTTGTGGATGAGATTGTTTGCCCACACGCCCCGTTTACGCTGGTTAATGCCCATTGTCCACAGGCTTACAGTGCCGCCGGATGTGGCAAACCAACGGGCAACAGTCCTTATCTTGTCAGGGGTTATGTTGCCGCCGCAGATCCGGCTTGCCTTTTCAGGTGTGTAATCCTTGAGGAATTTTTTGTACTCCTCAAAATCCACCTGTTTTTTGTCCTTTCCAATGCGGAAGACCGCATAATTCTCAATAAAGTCTTTATCTGTAAGGCCTTCTTCAATGATTACGTAAGCCATTGCATGGAGCATGGCAAGGTCAGTTCCAGGGAGAAACTGCAGGTGCATGTCTGCAATCCTCGAGGTGGGGGAGACCCGGGGATCAGCATTTATGACCTTGACCTCATCCTTGTGATCAAGTTTTCGACGCATGATCCTTCTGAACAGCACAGGATGTGCCTCAGCGGTATTGCTGCCAATTATGAAAAAGCATTTGGCAAGCTCCAGATTGGCATAGGAGCCTATGGGCTCATCTGCTCCAAAGGAGGTTATGTAGCCGCCAACTGCGCTTGCCATGCAAAGCCTGGGGTTGCCCTCCACGTTGTTTGTCTGGAGTCCTGCGCGCATTACCTTCTGGAATATGTAAGTCTCTTCGGTAAGGGCCTGGCCTGAGCCGTAGTAGGCAACAGAGTCATTTCCGTATTTTTTTACAGACTCTGCAAATTTTTTGCTTGCAATATCGAGGGCTTCATCCCAGGATATCTCTTTGAATGGTTCGGATTTGCTTGCCCTGTAAAGGGGTTTGGTAAGGCGGTCCGGATGGCCCATGAGCTTGTAAAACAGCATGCCCTTCATGCAGAGATAACCCATGTTGGTACGTGAGTCTGTTACGCCCCTCAGCGCCACTGCCTTTCCATTCTTGACGCCAAGGTCCACCCTGCAACCTGTACCGCAGAGCCTGCAAGTGCCCCTGTGCCACGTGGTGCCATCTGATGCTTCAGCCTTTCCTGATTCCTTGATGGGCAGGTTCATGCCCACGTATGATGCCGCAGTGAGAGCGGCTGTCCTCTTGATAAACTCTCTTCTTGAAAGCCCCATGTCAAACCTCCTTCTTTACCTGTGAGCAATGAAACCGTGTGCTGGATGACAATCCCAACAGCTTTTTCCCTTGGGGGAATGCTGAAACTGGGCATTGTGACACGCGGCGCAGGTGGTTTCGTCTGGTACAACCTTTAAGGCTTCAAAAGTTCCGTGACATTGGAAACACTTGACCTCGTCAAGGCCGTGGCGGGAATTATACCACTGCTGGTAAATCTCCGGGGTCACCTCCTGGTGACATGATGAGCATGGAGTAAGTTTTTCCTGCTCTGTAAGTTCGGGGTGTTGGCCACTGTTTGAAGCTGTTAATGTCGCCTTTTCATGGTTGGTGCCTGCGCAACCTGCCATAATGGCAAGGAGTATGCAGGCTAACACTGTGCAGTAAGTATTCTTTTTCACAACCAGCCTCCAGTTATTTTTGCACCCTGCTGTTTCAGCAGCCTGGCGCATAAAAAAAGCCGGCATGGAAGCCGGCTCGGTTTAGCAAGATGTTAGAACTTTATGATTGCTTCCATATAGAAGAAATCCATGTCATTCCTGTCGTTGTAGTTGTCCTCGATTACGTTGTCGCCAAAGACATGGCTGTAATAGAGGTTGAGACCCAGAGATGCGCCCTGGTATTTATAGAGATCCTTGAAGAAGAAGGAGATATCCCACATGGTTCCCAGGGAATCATGTCCTGTTCCAACATGAGCCGTTTTTGCACCATAGCCAAAGGAATTGGCCTGGGTCATGCCTGAACCCTGGTACCATCCATCACTGGAATTGGTAAGGTTCAGCTTGGTTACGTCCGTGCGTACAGTCAACTTCTCCCAGGGCTTGAACATAACCTGTCCAAAGAAGTACTTGGTGTTCATAAGGTTATAGAACGGGGTCATTGCATAGATGCGAAGTGTTGGAATCATCTGGAAGAATGTGTCGTGATCGTTGTCATCAGGATCGCCGTCACCTGAACCATAGAAGTATCCCATGCGGACCCAGGGCTGCCACATTATGTCCTGGAACTTGTAACCACCTTCAAATGCCAGGGCATAGCCGTTCTGGTCTTGGCGGGATCCGGTCTGAGGTGTCCATACACCATCCTGGAATACTCCCCAGAACAGGAGGTCAAATGCACCAGGGCCTATTTTCGGTGTATTGTAAAGGATGTTGGCCCCAAAGGAGCTGACCTCAGCCTCCTTGGCAATGCCGCTTGTTACTCCACGGTGGTCATTGTAGTAGTAGTAGAATGCCTGGGCGTCAATTCCGGCATACAAAGTATCCTTCATGGTTAATGTGACCGTGGCAATGTCAATATCATCTGTAGTGTAACCATCCTCAGATGTGTCCATGATGTTCAGATGGAATCCACCTGGCCTTGGA
This sequence comes from Deltaproteobacteria bacterium, assembly GCA_026996955.1. Taxonomy (GTDB): domain Bacteria; phylum Desulfobacterota; class Dissulfuribacteria; order Dissulfuribacterales; family QOAL01; genus S144-17. The sequence goes on along the minus strand of JALWJV010000111.1, from coordinate 9,338 downwards.
TGAGAAAATGTGGTTGTGATATTCCATGTGGGGGTATCGTAGGCAGCGTCAAAGCCGTCGTAGGAACGGCCTACTCTTGACCATTCGAAAGCACCCAGCATCCTCTGGGAGATGCGCTTCTTCCTGAGCCATGCCAGAGTCTTGTTCTTGGGAAGGGTGTTTGCCTCAAGCCCGCCGTTCAGCTTGACCCGGCCAAACCTTGCACTAAGGCCTGGAACCCAGGGTAGCTTGCCACGGATCCATGCCTGGCTGACTCCCGCGTAACCTACGTTGCAACTCCCGTTGTTGGCGCCGTAGTACAGTCCGCCTGTACCATAAATTGCATTGTCTGGGAGCCCGAAGAATTGTGTCCAGTGAAGCTGGGCATAGGCATCTACATAGTCTGTGAAAAAGCCTGCACCCAGGCGCATCTTGCTGGATGCAAAGGTATAGTTCTGGTCAGCATCAGCGGGGCCAGCCTTTGTGTCAAAGGTTGACCATGTTTCCATGCGGAACTGTTCAAGGAAGTCCACTTTGATCTTGCCGTTAAGCTGCTTTACATCATAAGAGGCTGCAAATGCAGATGCGTAAAGCATAACAGCCAAAATAAACGTCAGTACGAATAAAGTTTTTTTCACCATTAAGCCCTCCTGTTGCCTGGTGTTATAAAACTGTTAATGACGGAACTCCATTCCCTGTAATAATTCAGGGCTGCCGGCATCCACCGGCAGCCCTGGTAGTGTGGCCTGTAAGTAGAAAACTGGCCGTTTATATCATTAAACAGGACCTGTGCTCATGACTGTGCTGAGTTCCTCAATCCTGTTGTTTTTCAGGCGCCAGTCATGAATTGCCTGCATATCCTTGTAGATCTGGAATACCTGGAAGAATCCGTGCCAGTGAGCATAGTCCGGGCCGTTCATGGCAGCACCCTGACGGGCACGTCTTCCTGCATGGTGCCATAGGTAGTACATCAGCTCCTGGAAACCGTCGCTCCAGGGGTCTTTCTTGAGGAGTCCCTTGGCAGCAAGCTCTTCCTTCATCTTGACAGCACCGTCCCAGTAGAAGTTGTAAAGGGCAACGGCATCATCAAGCGTTGCCACCTCTTTGGCAATCTGTGTTGGGCCATGACAGTTGGCACATACCTTCCTCATAAGGGGGGCACCGGCATTGCCATCACCACGCTCACCAGACCTGATAACGCTCTTGGGATGAACAAGGTCCCATTTGAGGCGTTTGTTGATGTTGTGTGTGGTGGAGAGCTCGCCAATGCCGCTCATGTGGCATGTGGCGCATGTTGGAGCGGTGTAATCACCGGGCTGCCATGCATCAGGAGCGCTGTCCCACTCCCAATCTTCGCCATGTGTAAGGAAGATCTGGCCGTGTTTGCTCTCTGTGTAGATCTCGATATCCGGATGGTCAGGTCCAAGGTGACAGCTGGCACATGCCTCAGGCTTCCTTGCCTCTGCTACAGAGAATTGGTGCCTGGTGTGGCAGACGGTACAGTTTCCAATGCTTCCATCAGGATACCTGTGGCCTACACCGCCTGGCCATGAGTTGTTGATGGGTTTGTTGTCAGGGCCAAGCTCAACCTGTCCGCCATGACACATCTGGCAGCCTGATGCCCTGGATGCATTTGTGCTGGAACCGGTGTTGCCAATAAATTTGGCGCCTTCCAGGTCATGCTGCAGCCTGATAAGTTTGCCATTCAGTTTTTTGGCATCAACAACAGCGGCACTTGAGAGCCTTGCGTGTCCACTCTGGAGGAACTCCTTTACCTCTTGTGGGTGGCAGCGCTCACAGGTCTTTGAAGAGACCATGGGGGAAATGTAGGTATCCGTGCCCTTGATGCCTGAGCACTGGCTGGCCATGGGGGAGCTTTTATCTACCACGTGGCAGTCATAGCAGGTAACAGATGCATGTGCCATCTTGCCAAGCTTCCAGGAATCAACAATGCCCGGGGTGTGCTTGGAGTGACATGAAATACACTTGCTCGCCTCTTCGCTCATTGCACGCTTGATAACAAGCTCCTTGGGGTGAAAACTCGGGGAACCCGCCTCGGGCTCTGCCCATGCGACGGCCGTTAGCATGACCGCCAGGATTGTGGCAAAGATAAGTTCGCCAGTTACAGCATAATGTTTCTTCATGTTTACCCTCCTTTGAAAAATAACCTTTATGTGGTGTTTGAATTGCCTGTTTGGATACATCTACTACTGAAGCCTGGCGTCCCTGAAGATCTGTACAAGGTCACCATGCCCTACCTTGTAGTGGCAGTCCAGGCAGTCTCTCTCGGACTGGCCTGCAAGATAGGTCTTGTGGGCAGTGATAGCCTTAACAGGGATATCCGGGGCGATGAGGTCCTTGTGACATTCACGGCACCCTGATTCATAGGCTTCATGATAGTATGGCCCTCTGTTCTTCCAGAGTTTCAGCCATTCGGTCTTCTTGCCCGTTTTGTGGGCTATGATGTCATGAATTCCTGCCTTTGTTTTCACGATTAGATAGTTAGAAAGGCTGTCGTGTGGCAGATGGCAGTCAACACAGCGGGCAACAATGATACCCTTGGCGTTTGGACCGTGCGGTCCCTCAGCCCATGCCTTGTGAAAGATGTTCATCTCATGGCATGAATTGCAGAATTCCACTGTGCTGGTGGCATGTATCTGCTCTGCGCTGATGTATGCTACAATCAGGGCTGTGACGAACCCGATTGCCAGCGCCACGATTACAGCCAGCTTGCAGCTCTTGGCTTTTTCCATAGAAACCCTCCAGTAGTTGATGATAAAATACGATATTCTTTATCCCTCTTTACATAATACAGGAAAAATACGTAACTGTGTTGTTAAAAATGTTTCGACATTCTTACAACACAACTTTAATAATGTAATTGTTCAGGGTTTCTGTATTGAAAGAAATGAACTGCTAAGGCGCATAGAACGCAAAGGAATTATCACTGCTCATTGGAGTGTCCAATGGGGGAAAAACATGCATAACCTGCTGCCAGAATATGAAAAAGATGAGAAAGGGGATGGTCAGCCGTTCTTAAGGTGAATTACCTGCAGTTCAACAGACAGATCTTATAAACTCTCCAAGCTCCAGGGCAGCGGCTTCAATCCTGTCCATATCTTCTCCTTCCACCATTACCCTTATGACAGGTTCGGTCCCTGATGGCCTGATCAGGATTCTGCAGCGTCCGCCGATCTGCTTTTCAAGTTCAGCCTGCTTTTCAGAAAGTCCTTCTATCTGATCAACACTCTTTTTTTCCTTGACCCTGATGTTGTGCAGGGTTTGGGGGAATGATTCCATAATGGATGAGAGCTCTGAAAGCGGGCGTCTTGTCCTCTGCATCACTGCAAGAAGCTGAAGGGCGGCAAGAATACCGTCACCGGTTGTTATGTGGTCAAGGAATATAAGGTGGCCTGACTGTTCGCCGCCAAAGTTATAGCCCTTTTGTCTCATGGCTTCCACCACATACCTGTCACCCACTTGTGTCCTGACAAGCCGGCCTCCCATTGCCTCAAGGGCAACCTCAAGCCCCATGTTGCTCATTACGGTTGAGACAACGGTGTTGTAGTTCAGTATGCGGTTTTCAATCATGTACTTGGCGCAGATCGCCATGATATGGTCACCGTCAACAACCACGCCCTTTTCGTCAAGCACGATGAGTCTGTCACCGTCACCATCAAGGGCAATGCCCATATCTGCACCGGTTTCAAGCAGGGTGCTTTTCATGGATTCAGGATGCAGTGCACCGCACCCGTCATTGATGTTTGTGCCATTTGGTTCAACCCCAAGCCTGATGACCTCTGCTCCAAGTTCTTCAAACACAGAAGGCGCTACCTTGTAGGTGGCACCGTTGGCACAGTCCAGGACAATCTTTAAGCCGTCCAGGGTGAGGTCTGCAGGAAATGTCTGTTTGGCAAAGACAATATACCTGCCCCGTGCATCTTCTATCCTGAACGCCTTTCCAACATCAGCCCCTGTTGGCATGTCAGCGGTAAGGCTTTCAGAGGAAATCATCTCCTCTATCCTTGCCTCAACGTGGTCCGGAAGCTTGAAGCCGTCGTTTGAAAATATCTTGATGCCATTATCTTCAAAGGGGTTATGGGATGCAGAGATTACCACCCCTGCATCTGCACGCATGCTTGAGGTCAGGAAGGCGATGGCAGGCGTTGGCATGGGGCCTACAAGCAGCACATCAACGCCCATTGAGCATATACCTGCTGACAGGGCATTTTCAAGCATATAACATGAAAGCCTGGTGTCCTTGCCTATAAGTATGCGGGGATGACGGCTTTTGCCATTGCTTCTGAAGATTGTTGCAACAGCCCTTCCAATATTCATGGCAACATCTGTTGTCATGGGGTGTACATTAGCCTTGCCTCTTATGCCGTCAGTTCCGAAAAGTTTCCTCATTCCTCTGAAGACTCCTTCTTGTTGTCAGGTTCAGGTTCGGTCTTTCTCACTGTAATCCTGATGGTATCAGGTATGGTCTTTTTCACTATCAGGCCCTTTGGCACTGTAACCACCGGTGCAAGCCACTGTTTTCCAAGTTTCAGGTCCTTGGGTATCTTTACCTTTATGTCGTGGCTGGTGATGCGTTTCAGGATCGGCTTTGGGCCTTCCAGGATCACCGTGATCTCATTAGGCCACCAGGAGATCTCTCCTTCATGGGCATCGGCTGTAACCTTCACATTCTGGAAACGCATGGTCCCCTCAACCGGCCTGATGTTCACCGTGACCTTTACAATGCCGTCTCCGTCAATGGTTATGTGGAGGCCGTGCAGATTTATTCCAATCTCTCTTGTAAAGGACTCCTTGGCGCGTCCAAGGTCGATGGGATAGGTCTCCAGTTTGCGTATGCCCTCAACCTCGCTTTCCGGGCCGTTAATCCTGAGCTTGTCCGGTTCAAGGATTACCTTGTCAAGCTCGTAATCTTTTTCCACCTCACCCGTTATCACGGCTTCTACAGGCACTACACGGGACAGCCTGTGTTCCAGCACAATGCTGATGGAGGCAGGTTCAATCTTCATGGCAGTAACACCTGCAGGAAGTGAAATCCGTGAAGGGGTTATGTCAACGGTGATTCTGCCTGCGTGTGCACCGCGAAGGTCAATGACCTTTGAGATGCGCTGCCTGGTGGCATTGTTGATAAGGGAGCGGGGGCCGTACACTTTGACCGCAAGGGCAGGCGGCGGGTCATTGGCAATTACCAGCTCATCAGGCACGTTGGTAATCTCAAGCGGGACGGAGATTGTGACCTGTACCATCTCCTCGCCGCCAACCAGAAACCAGAGGAGTATGGCAAAGCAAAGAGAGATAAACTTCAGGAACAGGTCTGATTTGAAAATGTCATGCCACTTCACTGCCTACACCAGTTTCTTCCAGAAGGTTGATTGCTGATCCCCCTTGTTGGATGCAAATGCGTTATGGAGTATGCGCCTCAGGGTTCCGCTGTCAATATCCCTTGTAATCCTGCCTGCAATGGCAACGGAGATGCCTCCTGTCTCTTCTGACACAATGACAGATACGGCATCTGTCTGTTCTGTAATCCCGATTCCTGCACGGTGCCGGGTGCCAAGCCGCTTGCTTATTGAAGGATTGGTGCTCAGCGGCAGCACGCACCCTGCTGCAGCAAGTCTGCCATCCTGGATTATTACCGCCCCGTCATGAAGCGGGGTGCCCTTTTCAAAAATGGAACAGAGCAGAAATGAGCTTACCTGTGCATTTATGTATGTGCCGGATTCCATGTAATCGCCAAGCCCGACCTTTCGTTCAAGAACTATAAGGGCACCGGTCTTGTTCTGGGACATGATTGAGGCTGCCTTTGCAATCTCTTCAAGTGCCTGGAATGTTTTGACGCGATTTTTCAGAAACGGCGTCTGCCCCATCTGCATGAGCACACGCCTTATGTCGTCCTGAAACAGGATAATTATCAGTATGAAGATGGAATTGAGCACTGTGCCAAGGAGCCAGTGCAGGGTGAAGAGTTGGAGATGCCTTGCCACAAAATAGGCGATAATTACAACACCCAGGCCTGCAGCTACCTGTACTGCCCTGGTCCCCCTGACCAGGAGGATTAGCCTGTAAATGAGAAACGCAACTATGAGGATATCAAGGATATCCTGCCAGCGTATAACAGGTAGGTATTGCAGGAGGTTTTCAGGCATTTTTATGGTTACATGTCTTTGGTGGTGGTTTTTCTTCTGTCAAGCCTGTTTCGGGCTTGTGTTTCAGGTTTTCAAACAGCACTCTCGGCTGTGAGGGATAAAACGTCTTCAGCAGGCAAGGATGGCATCTGCCACTACAAGGGCCTCTTTGGCAAACCTTACATTATGCGTGCGCACTATGCTGCAACCGGAAGCAGCACAGGCAATGACAGCACCCACTGTTGCTATATCCCGCTCTTTTGGTTCCTCGATTCCTGTAAGGGCTCCGATAAAGGCCTTCCGTGAGGGACCAATCAGTACTGCATGCCCCTTGGGGCTTGTTTTGCAGCAGTGCCTTATAAGCTTAAGGTTATCCTCAAGCCGTTTGCCAAATCCGATCCCCGGGTCAACAATTATCTGCCTCTCTGATATTCCGAAATCTTCTGCTGCCTTGATACGCCTGCAGAAAAAGTCCCGCACCTCGGCAATCACGTCGGTGTAGGATGGATTGCTCTGCATGGTTTCAGGCGTGCCCTTCATGTGCATGAGTATGACAGGCACATCCCTTCTGGCAGCAAGGGGGCCCATTTCAGGGTCTCCCCTAAGTGCAGTCACATCATTAATGATGTCAGCGCCTTCATCAAGGGCAGCCTTTGCAACCTCAGACTTGGATGTATCTATCGAGATGGGAAGGCTGCACTCTCTGCGTATTTTTTTTATGGCAGGTATCACCCGCCTGAGCTCTTCCTCTGCTGTGACCGGCTGGGAAAATGGCCGGGTTGATTCCCCGCCTATGTCCAGAATGTCCGCACCCTGCTCCACGAACCGGATTGCCTGGGACAGGGCATCATCAGCAGAGCTGAACATCCCCCCGTCGGAAAAGGAATCAGGGGTGACATTGATAATGCCCATTATCAGGGTGCGTCTGTCTGCATCAGGGATTCTGTCCAGAAGCATTGGGGGTAGTGTGCCCCTGCTGTTATGTTCAGAACAGTGCCCTTGCCCCATCTCTCCCGGTTTATCCATGGTCCTTGTTTTCTTCAGAGGTTTGGACTGTTGACGCCTGCTTCGATTCAGCCTCTTCCGGTTCTGTCAGTTCATGTCCGCTTCCAGCCGATTCTGCTTCCTGGCCTTCCGGTTTCTTGTCTGAATCAGAACCCTGTGAATCAGTATCCCCGGATTTTTCACGGGAGACCGGGGAGTTCTGTTTTTCTCCCTGCTGTTCACCGTTTCGGCACTCCCTCATTATTTCTTCAATGGCCTGTGCATCGAGTGTTTCGTTTTCAAGCAGGCTTTGGGCAATGGCATGGAGGCAGTCTATGTGTTCCTGGATGAGGTTGGTAGTCTTCTGGTACGCCTCCCTCAGAATGCGCGAAACTTCCTCGTCTATAAGTTCTGCGGTCTTTTCGCTATACTCCTTCACATGCCCAAAGTCCTTGCCAAGGAATATCTCGTTGTTTCTCTTGGCAAATGCCACAGGACCAAGCTTGTCGCTCATACCCCACTCACACACCATTTTGCGTGCCATTGAGGAAGCACGTTCAATGTCATTTCCTGCACCGGTTGTAAGCTCGTTAAAGATGAGCTCCTCGGCAATGCGGCCACCCATGAGTATGCATAGATTGCTGTTCAAGTATGTGCGTGAGTATGTGTGGCGTTCATCCTCAGGAAGCTGCTGCGTCAAACCCAGGGCAAGCCCTCTTGGAATGATTGTGACCTTGTGGAGGGGATCAGCTCCAGGGAGCAGCTTTGCAATCAGCGTGTGTCCTGCCTCATGGTAGGCAGTGACCCGTTTCTCCTCATCCGAGAGGATCATGCTCTTTCGCTCAGCTCCCATGAGGACCTTGTCCTTGGCCTCCTCAAAGTCCTCCATCTCCACCTTTTCCTTGTCCTTGCGGGCTGCAAGCAGGGCTGCCTCGTTTACAAGGTTTTCAAGGTCTGCCCCGGAAAAGCCGGGAGTCCCCCTTGCAACAAGGCTCAAGTCAACATCATCTGCCAGGGGTGTGTTTTCACTGTGGACCTTGAGGATTGCCTCCCTGCCCTTTACATCGGGCACAGGGACTGCAACCTGACGGTCAAATCTTCCAGGTCTGAGCAAGGCAGGGTCAAGTACATCAGGCCTGTTGGTTGCAGAAACAACTATTACACTCTCTGTGGTTTCAAAACCGTCCATTTCAACAAGGAGCTGGTTCAGTGTCTGCTCCCTTTCGTCATGCCCTCCGCCAAGGCCAGCGCCCCTGTGACGGCCCACTGCGTCAATCTCATCAATGAAGATGATGCACGGGGCGTGTTTTTTGGCCTGGAGGAACAGGTCCCTTACCCTGGATGCACCAACACCTACAAACATCTCAACAAAGTCAGAGCCACTGATGTTGAAAAAGGGAACCTCGGCCTCTCCTGCTATGGCCTTGGCAAGAAGGGTCTTACCTGTCCCAGGAGGGCCAACAAGGAGCACTCCCTTGGGGATGCGGCCCCCCAGCTTGGTGAATTTCTGGGGGTCTTTCAGGAATTCAATGATCTCCTGGAGCTCTTCCTTGGCCTCCTCCACGCCGGCAACATCCTTGAAGGTTACGTTTACCTCATCGCCGGACTGCATCTTTGCCCTGCTGCGTCCAAAGGACATGGCCCTTCCGCCGCCGCCCTGCATCTGCCGCATGAAAAATATCCATACTCCAATGAGGAGCAGCATTGGGAACCACGAGATAAGCACAGTGAGATACCACGGTGCCTCTTCGTGGGCCTTGACCTGAATTACCACACCCTTTGCCCTTAGTTCCTTTATAAGGTCCGGGTCATTTGCAGGCATCACAGTGACAAACGGAGCGTTGTTGGTAAACGTGCCCTGGATTTTGTCCTTGTCTATGAGTACCTTTGCAACCTGTCCCTTTTCCACAAATGCAAGGAAATCACTGTATGGAAGTTCCTGATTACCTGTCTGCGGTGTATTGAACAGGTTGAATATAAAGACCATTACAAGGCCGATAACCAGCCACAAACTCATATTTTTATAAAAATTATTCAAAAAAGGGCCTCCTGTTTTGCATATTTAGGCGTGCCTGTGTAATATCCAGGCAACATTATTTGCTAAAAAATATTATCATAATCCCGCCACGTAAAGATAAAACACCTTTCGTCCACCTTTCCGTTTGGGGCGGCATGTTCTGAAACCTCAAGTCCCCCCACAGCTATCACCTCGTTGTCTGTGACTAGCAGGGG